>JAGXHH010000249.1 GCA_024636355.1 Desulfobacteraceae bacterium
GTTCCGTTCGATCCCAACATGGTAAAAGCCGGAGATTCGGGCGATGCCTTCCAGAGCGCCTATACGGAGTCGCCGGTTACCAAAGCATTTGAGGCGATCGCAGACCGGATGGCCGCACTGGTGAAGTAAGCCGGTCAGCCTAAAAAATTAAAGCCGGTCGGCAAATCCAATTGAAGGATTTGCCGGCCGGCTTTTTTATTTTTGGCAGGCGATGGTGACCCTTACCTATAAGCCCATAGCCTATAGCCCATAGCCCATAGCCTATAGCCTCTCGCCTCTTCCTTCCATCCCTATTGCGCCAGTCCCGTATAACGATTCTTCGCCGCCTGGCGTCCCAGGTCGTTTAAGACCAGGGTCATCGGCCGGGCGTCTTCACTCAGGCCGGCGTACCGGATCGGGCCGGGACGGCGGTAGCAGTCGGGCCCGGAACAGGCGGCCAACCATTTCTCGCGTGCTGCGGCAAATACCTTGAATGCCATCGAATCCGTGTCCGCGTAGGCCTTTTCCAGCACCATCGTGAGTCTGCCGTTGCGTTCTTCCAGGTGCATCAACGGTGCAATCGGAATGCTGATCGGTTCCCATTCCGTAAACTGTTTCTCCAGGTTATAAATAGCCGCCATCTGGCCGGTAGCCCCATTGGCGACCAGGGAGAAAACGGTCCGGCCAAGGTTGTAGGTATAGGTGCAGTCGAACCAGGTCGGATCATTGCCCCGGCCGTCATAGCCATAAAAATGATTCTGGGTTTTGAACTTGGGAACAGACGCCGTGTAAACGTTTTCGACCGGTTTCGGAATCGTATCCGGATCATCCAGGACTCCGGCCTTGCCCAGTTTCTGCTTCAGGGTCTTGATCGACACGATCGACTCTTTGACCAGGAGAAAGTCGTTCTCTTTTTTATAATTCCGGAAAAGGGCCGGTCCGAACCGGTCCGGGTCAAGGCCCCCGTTTTCCATGGTTCGCCGGTACCATTCGGCTTTGATGCCGTTTTTGTAGACACCTCTTTCCGTCAGGATTTTCAGATAGTCTTTGACCAGGCCCATGATCACCTTGTCGGTCTCCATCTGGGAAAACTGGAAGTTGCCGTGGCTGTCGCGTTCGGTCAGCAGGCCTTCCTGGAAAAACGGGGGCAGGACATTGAACAAGTCGTCGTCCCGGGTGTTCCAGATGGAAAAGATGTGGTTTTCCCGGGACATCCTGGCCATGGCCCGCAGGTGGTCGAGTTTGTCGTCGAGTACCGGGAAAGCGGAATGGAAATCGGTATCGTGGGTGCTGTTGTAATCGGCGATAATGGTGTTGAGCTTGATGATAAACACCTGAATTTCGTTGATGAATTCGAGCAATCCCTCCGGTATGACGATTACCCCGAAATTTTTGCCGGCAGCCGCCCGCCGGACAATGCCGTCGCAGATCAGGCGGGAAACGTGGCGCAATGTGGCGCCATAAGCCGTATAGTCAATGGTGCCCTGTTTTTCGGCTTGCCGGATGCGATCTTCATCGACAAAATCGGCCAGTTCCTCACCGATAAGGGCAATATTCGGGTGCACCTGCAGGGCCACTTCCAGGGCTAAATGGCTGGCCGAACGGCCCATGACCTTGCAGACGTGCCAGTATTTCACATCCGAACTGCAATCTGAACACAGGTTGTGGATATTGTGGGCAAATGCCCGCGCCGCCGTGTGGAATCCGAACGACATGGCGCACAGGATTTCCCCGTTGTTGTCCCGAACCTGGATGTCGCCGTCGATGGTTTTGGGAACGCCGAGGACCTGGATGCCGTCTTTATAGAGTTCCTGGGCAAGAAATGCGGCGTTGGTGTTCGAATCGTCCCCGCCGACGATTACCAGGGCGTCGAGGTTCATCTCGGTGCAGGTCTTCCGGGCCATTTTCATTTTTGCAGGGGTATCGATTTTGGTGCGCCCGGTCTGGATCATGGAAAATCCGCCGAGGTTCCGATAGGAATTGACAAGTTCCGCATCAATTTCAATGTAATTGTTATCCAGTATCCCATCGGGCCCCAGAAGAAATCCGTAGAGCCGGTTCTCCGGGTTCACGCCCTTCATGGCATCGAAGAGTCCGGCGATAACGTTGTGACCGCCCGGTGCCGGGCCTCCGGAAAAAACGATCCCGATATTACGTTTTTTTTCGTAGTTTTGTTTTACATCCGGATCGGGTGCATCGACGCCGGTGATCCGCTCGACCGCATTGGAAATAATGTCCGGAAGCTGTTTCCTTGTTTCGGGATGCAGACGGAATACAAAATTGTCATCAACTTTCAGCGAGGTATATGGACTGGAAAAGACGTCGCATACCGGGGGCGTAAATGCCAGTCGCTCCTTCAGGGCCCGGCTATAATCGCTCGTCACCCTTTCCACTTCCGGTAATTTTAAAACGTCATCATTGGTATCATGTTTGATTTCAGTCATTTATTTACTCCATTCTACTGAAGAATGAATCATCGAGTTGGTGAATGTGACCCCAGTGGAATCGTTACCCATTTCCATTGCAATCTTAAAATGAAATATTATCGATCGTCCTGCAACTGTCAAGCAGAACCGTTGTTTGCGGTGCATTCCTTCTGTTTTAAGCCCTTTCGAAACAGCGGTTTTTGATGCCACCGCCGATTGGCATACAGGGTTGCCGGTTGTATCTTTTATAGTCTGGTGACCCTGACTCCGTATGCGCTCCCCGGTTTTGAGCGCTTGACGATTGTGATGATTTGTTTCATTATTGTTTTTTCTGATGAAATACCATGCCGTTGTGCGATGTTTTGCAACTGCGGAAATGGATGAGATTGAACGGATTCGTTTTTAAATGTGAATTGACTGCGAAGTAAAGGAGACAAAACAATGAAGAAGTGGAGATGCACGGTCTGCAATTATATTCATACCGGGGAAGAGCCACCTGAAAAATGCCCGGTCTGCGGAGCGGATAAGAGCAAATTCGTGGAAATCAGCGAAGAAGAGGCCAAGGAGTACGAAAGCCGGCAAAAAGGCGGAGCCCGGAAGGCGGCTTCTGAAACATTGACCGGGGGGAGTCAAAAGACGGAAACCCCACAAAAACCGGAAATTCAAAAGCCGAAAACTGAAACACCGACACCCCCACCGGCCGAGCCCGAAACCCTCCTCGAAAAATTCAACAAGCAGCTCGTCAAGCACCATGCCCATCCTGTCGCGGTGCATGTGCCCAACGGTGTGCTGCCGGTAGTCGTGCTGTTCATGTTTCTTGCCGCCGTTTTTGCGGCAAGATCGCTGGCCCAGGCTGCATTTTATTTCGCCACCTTTACGGTTCTGTTCATGCCGGTGGTGCTCTATACCGGGATTAATGTCTGGCAGAGGAAATACAGGGGGGCGATGACGAAATACTTCATCATCAAGCTGATTGCGGCCGGAATCGTCACGGTCAGCTGCCTGTTGATCGTAATTTGGTATTTCGTCAATCCGCAGGTCGTTCTTGCCGGGGCCGCCCGGAGGGGCGCCTTTCTCACCCTCAACCTGATTATGCTGGGTGCGGCATCCGTAGCCGGTTATATCGGGGGAAAATTCGTTTTCCGGGATTAAATCAGGGCATCAGAAATAATAGCCGAAATTGATGTTGAATCGGTATTTCCATTCATCCGATGGATTTTCGCCAGAGCGGTTGCTGGTAAAATAAGGAAGATCGCCGGGTGCGGCGCCGAAACCCGCTTCATTGCCGACAAAATCATTTCCGTTTGAAAACGCGAGATCGGTGTAAATATACCAGCCGCCGCTCGCCCAGGCCGATCCGATGGTAACTAACTCGCTGTCATTAAAGCCGCTTTCTTCCTTAATGATTGTACTGTATTCGATGTAAGGAATCATGTATTCGAGCCAGTCTACCTGCGGTATTTCCAGGTAGTAACTGACCGATACGGCAGCGATCCAGGCCTTGGCGGCAATGAGCGTCGGAAAATCATAGGCGCCGGACTGGACCAGTTCGTCCGTTCCCAGCGGTTGGGCAGCATCGACATCATAGGTGTAATACGTCAGCTGCGGGGCGAGGGTCCAGTTGGCAAATTCCGAAACTGCGTGAATTGATCCGGCGAAGTGGTCGCCGTCATCCTGGGGGCCGTTGCTTTCAAGCTGCCCGTATTGAAGCGATGTCCCCAGAACGGTCGTAACGGCATCCGACTCGATAGAATAAACCGCCCGTATGTTGAACTGGTGGCGCTCCTCATAACCTGCGCCGGTTTCATCGACAACGTCATAGGAGTAGCGCGTGCTGTCTTTGGTAGATCCAAAATAATCGCCTTCATCCGAGTAATAATACGCCAGGTCGAGTGTCAGCAATTTCCAGGTCTTCGTGTACTTGACGCCGAGGTCCATATCGTCGGACAGGCCGACATAGTAATGCTGGTCAAAAAACCAGCTCTGGGAGACGCCATAGGGGCCGGGTCCGAAGGGAACCCGGTTGACGCCTGCCTGCACCTGGCTGTCGTCCTCAAAATTATAGCCGACCCAGCCGGTATGCAGAAAATGATACCCGTCACTGTTGTTTACATCATATCCCGGATAAAACCGATATTCCACCTTGCTCACCCAGGGGCCTTGCTCGTAGCCCAGGAAAAGCAGAATTCAGGAGCCAGAAGCCAGAATCCAGAAGGAGGTATTCGCCTTCGGCTCAGTCATAATTCGTAAAAAATTAAAATCTGGATATCGGGAATGCTCCAGTTGTTTATTTTTATGGATCATATTAACCCCCAAGGGGTTGGACATATATCAGCCCGGGGCAACGCCCCGGGAAAAGATGAAAAGAATCAGAGGAGCCCTGAAAGGGCGATACATAGAGACAAATGAATTTACAAATGTCACGCCCTTTCAGGGCTCTTTTTCCTTGGTTGTTCTTTCCCGGGGCGTTGCCCCGGGCTGGAATGTGATGCCCTTTCTGGGCATTAATATCTCAGTTGCTGGAATTTTCTCGATATCCATAAATTAAAATTCGGTTATCCGGAAAACTCCAGTTAATGAATTCTCTCGCAGAGCCGCTGAGGACGCGGAGAGTTCCTCTGCGCTCCCAGCGCCCTCTGTGAGAGGAGAACCGGATAACCAGAAACTGAAATTAGCTGATTAGTTACTCATTTCGTTTGAAAACGAGCTGAATCAGGCAAACGGTGAAGGAAACCTTATTTCGGCAGCCAGGAATCCACCAGGTCCGGGTTCTCCTTGATAAACCGTTTGGCGGCTTCTTGGGGAGAGGCGCCGTCTTCGGTCCAGGCCATTACCTGTTCCATGTGCTTGGCTTCCCATTTGAAATTGTCGAGGAATGCATACAACTCCGGCTTATCTTCTTTCAGCCCTTTGCGAACGATGGTGTTGATCGATTCCGAGCCGCCGTAAACCTCTTTGGGATCATCGAGGTATTTGAGATCGAACCGGGCAAACTTCCAGTGGGGCGTCCAGCCGGTGACCACCACCCAGTCCTCTTTTCGTATGGCATCCTTCAAGACGGCGGTCATCATGGCATCGGCGCCTTCCATGAGGGTCATCTTTGTCAGGTTGTACGCTTCCATGGCCTTTTCGGTCGTCGACATGATGCCGGCGCCCGGGTCGATGCCGATGATCTTGTTATTGAATTTGGCGGCATTTTCATTGAGCTGGCCGATTGAATCAATGGTCACGTAGGCGGGGACCACCAGCCCGATTTTGGTTCCCTCCAGATTCGGGCCGAGATCGACGACGTTCTCCTTGACCTTGTTGTAGTAATGCCTGTGGAGGCTGGGCATCCAGGCGGATACGAAACCGTCCACATCGCCGCTGGCCGTCGCCTGCCACATGGCCGCAGCGCTTACCGACGTCAGCTCGCAGTCGTATCCCATTTTTTCTTCCAGCACGGCTTTTACCACGTTGGATGACGCCGTTTCGCTGGCCCATTCCACATAGGCGATTTCAGTCTTTTTTTCCTGTGCCGTGGCGGTGCCGGCAAATCCCATGCCGATCAGGATTGTCGACATCATCAGGATCATTGTTTTTTTCATAGTTGTCCTCCTTTTGTATTGTTTCATAAGTTGAGCTTAAATGTAATTCGTCCTTTGATTATCTACTGCGACGCTTTGGTCCGGCCGCCGACCTGCTGCATGACCCGGTCGAGAATGATGGCGACGATGACGATGCCGATGCCCGCCTCGAAACCGCGGCCGGCTTCCAGGCGCTGAATCGCTTTCCAGACCTCGCCGCCGAGCCCCTTGGCCCCGATCATGGCAGCGATGACCACCATGGAAAGCGCCAGCATGATCGTCTGGTTGATGCCGGCCATTATGGTCGGCGTGGCGATCGGCAGCTGGACTTTGAAAAGCTTCTGGCTTATTGAGCTGCCGAAAGCATCGGCGGCTTCGATTAGTTCAAGGGGGACCTGCCGGATGCCCAGCGACGTGAGTCGGATGGCCGGGGGGACGGAAAAGATCACGGTTGAAAAGATCGCCCCCACGGGCCCCAGTCCGAAGAAAGGGATGGCCGGAATCAGGTAGACGAATGCGGGCATGGTCTGCATGAGATCGAGGATCGGGGTAATGATCCGAAAGAACACCTGGCTCAGTGCGGCAAAAATTCCCAACGGGACACCGATCAGGATGGCAAGAAGTGTTGCGATCAGGATCAGGGCAATGGTGCTTACCGTCGGCGCCCAGAGGTCCATGTTCCAGATGAGCAGAAGGCCGAGCAATGTGAAAGCTGCAATGCCGATGCGTTTGCTCAGAAACCAGGCCAGGGCGGTAAAAATCAGGATATCGACCCACGGGGGCGGGTACATCAGTGCGCTGATGATCATGTCGATGCCGGTTTCCGTAAACCGTGAGAACGCCTGGGTAGCAAAGGAAAAATGTTCGACGAAGAAATCGATCCCGCTTTCAATGACTTCTCCGACCGGTAGTCTGTAAATATCCATTTATTCTGTCCCCCTGTCCGCCAGGCCGGCCAGCAGCGAGCCTTTAATAATTATCCCTATCAACCGCTGGTTGTCATCCACCACCGGAACCGGGTAGTTGAGCCGGGTCAGCAACGGAATGATGTCAACTGCGGAGGCATCGGCCGTGACGGTCTCCAGTTGCGTTTCAATGATATCGTCAAGACTCCTGGTACCGTCCTTGACTGCCTGGGCGGCATCCTCGGCGGTTATCACCCCGTATAGTTTCTTGTCCCGTCGGGCAAAGATGGTCGACATCTGGCAGGTTTTCATTTTATGGAGCGCCGCCTTGGGTCCGTCCGTGCTGTAGTTGGCCATCTCACGCGGTTTCAGCATGACATTTCGGGCGGTGATGACCTTGGTCATATCGACATCTTCGACAAATTTCGCCACGTAGTCGTTGGCCGGGTTGGTCAGGATTTCTTCTGCGGTTCCGGTCTGGACGATGCGGCCGTCTTTCATAAGGATAATACGGTCTCCGAGTTTCAGGGCCTCGTCTAAATCGTGGCTGATGAACATGATGGTTTTCTGTACCTTTTCCTGGAGCGACAGGAGTTCATCCTGCATGTCGCTGCGGATCAGGGGGTCAAGGGCGGAAAACGCCTCGTCCATCAACATGACATCGGCTTCCAGTGCCAGGGCCCGGGCCAGGCCGACCCGCTGCTGCATCCCCCCGCTCAACTCCCGGACCGCCGAATCACCGTAACCGGCCAGTACCACCTGTTCCAGCGCCTGATCGGCCCGCTTCCTGCGCTCTGAAGGCGGCACTTTTTGAATTTCCAGTCCATACTCCACATTTTGCCGCACGTTCCGGTGTGGAAACAGGGCGAAGTGCTGGAATACCATGCCGAAATGTTTCTGGCGGAATTGCCGGAGTTCCTTTGTCGACAACTGTGTGACATCGGTCCCCTTGACGACAACTTTGCCATAGGAGGGATCAATCAAGCGGTTAATGCAGCGCACGAGAGTCGATTTGCCGCTGCCCGACAATCCCATGACCACCAGGATTTCGCCTTCTTTTACCGTGAAGGAGGCATCGGATACACCAACGCCGTGTTTGATCTTTTTCATTATTTCGTCTTTGGATATGCCGTTTTTAAGCATTTCCAGGGCCTTGTCGGGATGAGGGCCAAAAATCTTGTAGAGGCCTTCAACTTGGATAATATCGGTCATGCTGACTCCGAGGATGGGTATGAATATTTAAATTATACAAGTCGGGAAACGTAAGTCAAAGTCGGGTAATCGAGAACCACAATGATATTTGATATATTTGATATGTCGTTAAATCAGATTGCCCTTCGTGGTATTGATCTTTAGTTACTATAACAAATTTAAGTATTTGTCAAAACAGGTAGGATTTTTCACTCGTTTTTCGGATAATTATAATTCAACTAATTCCACCAAAACCGCTGAAATAAATTAAAAAATTCAAAAAAACCGGAAAAGCGCCATTATTCCAGAGCAATTCAGAGCGTGGATATTTATTTCCGTCTTATGATTTGGCGGGTTCCGCTGGTGAAAGTCACTCCTGCAATGCTGTCCCGGTTTTTCGTGAACGTGAACGTACACGTGCACGTGCACGTGCACGAATTGGCGTTTCGCAAAATCTGAAATCCGGTGATCCGGAAAACTCCAGTTAATGTTTCTCTCGCAGAGCCGCTGAGGACGCGGAGAGTTCCTCTGCGCTCCCAGCGCCCTCTGCGAGAAAATATTCGATCTCCTTGGCGCCAAAAAGTTTTAGGATTGGCCATCACTGGAGCGAACTTCTTTGGGGGGAGAGGGTCTTTTTTCAGGATGTCAGACGGATAAAATCGGTTTCCAGCTGCTTGCGGCCGTTCTGGATGTCAGCGATTTGCGCCTGCAGGACGGCAAGGCGCCGGGGGGCGGTATGGTTCAGATAGGCTTTTTGCTGGGGGCACAGATACCATGTGCAGATCCACGGCCGGTCCAGCCGATCCAGTCGGCACCCCCTGGGGCCGAGGTATCGGCAGGGATGCTCCTCGTTAAGGCCGATCGGCTGGAGCGCAGGAATCTCCCGCCCGTTTAGGTGCAGGAAAACCAAATCCCTCAGGTCCCACCAGATCCGGGCGGACAAGCAGCAATGGTCCGGGCACCAGGCACAACTCATGGCGCACATTTCATCGAGAACCGGAAAAATCGAACGCAATTGCTCCCGAAGGAGTACAGCTGTCTTTTCCAGACCGCTCGCCTGGCGCCGGTAACGATCAAGCAGAAAGGAAACGGTTGCGTTGGCCGCACGCCATTCAGATTGCTCCAGCCACGGTGGTCCCGGCATAGCGATTGGAGTTCCCGGTCCGCTATTCCGCATTGCTTTTAAAAACATGCCCGTGCGGCAAGAAGGGGAAGGCGGCGCTAAATGTTGAGGTCCGGTGGCCGGGCCGGCGCAGGTTGTTCTTGAATGTGAAAATAATCAGTTGTGACCGGCGCATCCGCATCCGCAATCCCCGCCGCATCCGGTTGTTGTCTGGGACATGGCCCGCACCACCTCCCGCGCGCTGGCCGTTTCGATTTGTTCAATTTTCATGCTGATATAAAAACTGGGATGGCAATTTCGCAAGGCAACAGGACAAGGGAGTATGTGGCCAAAAAAATCCGTCACTTGACGATTGTATAATTCCAGTGACAGGTACTCGCCCACGGTTTTTCCCGCGAGCCGGCGTTCAAGGGGGGTGAGGCCTTCCCGGCCGATTCCGAATATGAATTCAAGAGGTTCTGCATTAATAAGTTCTTTGCCGACCGGCGTTTTGCCTGCCGACAGTTTCAGCATCACCCGTTTCAAGGGCACAATTGTCTCTTTTCCTGATTTCATCAAAATTCCTTTTAATCGTTGCCTATGAGAATATGTGGGACTCTATTTTAAAATCGTTTAACACAAGATTCCCGTAATAGACAACAGTGGTTCGGTTGAATTCGGAAGTTTTCCTGATACGGGCAGTGTCTCTTTGTTATTTGATTCATGTCAGCCCGAATTTCCTTTAAAATTATTTATCCATTTCAAACTATTGTGAGCAGGGGGGGGCACATGTGTCTCATGTTTTATGGTACATATAAATTGCATCCCCAGGCTAATCATTTGAATTCATGATCATTTTAAATTATATCCAAATCTGGCACGAAAATTGTAATTCATTCTCCAAAAGATTATGTTTTGGACAAACGTTTCTTTGGTGCCCGAACGAGAACCGGGATTTTTCGTCAAGATCAAGGCCGGCGAAAAATTTAACCGTAGGAATACTGAACGTATTTTGAGGATTAAATTTTGAGCCGGACACAGATATTGGCGAAAAAGACGGTTTTCATTCAGTCGCTAATTAGAATGTTGGAGCAATTCGTGTGGCTGGCAAATAAAAAGCTGACGTATTTACATTAATCTTAGGAACAGCAGTTAAAGGAGGTCACGGATGGGAAAAACAACGGAGCATTTGAAAGAGGCGTTTTCCGGAGAATCGCAGGCCAATCGAAAGTACCTGGCGTTTGCCCAGCAGGCGGAGAAAGACGGCTACCCGGCCGCTGCCAAGCTTTTCAGGGCGGCGGCGGCGGCTGAAACCGTACATGCCCACGCGCATTTGCGGGTTCTCAAGGGGATTAACTCCACGTCGGAAAACCTCAAGGAAGCCATCGCCGGAGAAACCCACGAATTTAAATCGATGTACCCGGAAATGATCGCAGACGCGGAAGCCGAAAATGAAAAGGCGGCGTTGCGTTCCTTTACTTACGCCAATGAAGTGGAAAAGATCCATGCCGAACTCTACCAGTCGGCCCTGGATAATCTCGACAATCCGGCAGAGGTGGAATGCTACTACATCTGCTCCGTCTGCGGCTACACCGTGGCCGATGAAGCGCCGGATGTCTGTCCGGTCTGCAAGGCCGGGAAAAAGGCTTTCAACCGGGTCGACTGATCCGGCAAGCCATTGGAAATTATCAGCCGAATAGAAGGAGTGCCTCATGAAATACGAATGCCCCTGCGGGTATGCCTACGACCCTGAAACAGGTGAAACCGATGTCCCCATCGGCACCGCGTTTGAAGATTTGCCGGAGGGGTGGGTCTGCCCCAAATGCGCCGCGGAAAAAGAGTATTTCGAACCGACGGAGGATTAAGGGCTACGGAATCTCCGGACTTATTTCCGGAGATTCCGTTTCATCATTGTGGAACAAATATTCCAGAAATCCGGAATAATCGTGTTTCCAGATCAGGTCGACGGCCGAGGTGCGTTCTTCGTCAATCTGGGCCTCGAGGGAGAAATGTTTGGAGATTTCATAATCGACCTCCACACTTCTCGGCACTTCCTGGGTAAAGCCCTGATTGTAGGTGACAAATACGTTGGGGGCGATATATTTGCCTAAAGAGATGGCCCCTTTGGAGATGTCGCCGTTTCCGGTACTGATGTGGAGCAGGTCGAGCCGGAACGAGTCGCCGAGGATCGCCTTCAACTGGTCGGCCGCCAGTTGTCCCGTAATGCTCAGGGCGGCTTCTTCCGCCCGGAAACTTTCCCCTTGCGACAATTCGTTCACGGGTTTGCCGAACATCAGGTAGGAAATGATATCGATTGTCTGCATATGCGGCTGACTGTCTAACGCCAGCTGCAGGTTTCTGAATGATCCGGTCAACCGGATGATAATGGTGACATCCTGAAGGCGGGTTTGGGCCTCGATGTTGACATTCGGATCTATATCCTCCAGGCCCAGGAACCGGATTTCACCTTTGGTGATCCGAAACAGCCGGTTGCGGAACAAATAGGTCCCCCGCACGGAATAAAGCGTTCCGTAGAGTTTAAACGTTTTCCCGTGGTCTTTGTCGAGCCGGATTTGACCGGCGATTTCTATGTTTTCCTCCTTCCCCTTCACCCACAGGTCATCATCGATTTCGACGACGATGTCGGCGGCCAGCGGTTCGATAAAGCCCAGCGGGCTGGAAATGTCCGGAACCAGATACGTACCGTCGGTCTCCTGATGGAGTTCGATCACTTCGATTTCCGCCGGCTGCTGTTTCAGCAGCCGATCAAGGAGCACCTTGCCGCCGGCTATGCGGATCTGCCCGGTCAGTTCGGGTGCGTCCGGCGATCCTTTCAGGGTGAGTTCCGGTTCGGTCCGGACGAAGACCGCGTTTCGAAACGGAACGTGAAAATCGCTGCCGGAAATGTTGACGTCAAAGGTCTCCGGCTGAAAAGCGGCCTTTAGCGCAATCCGGCCGGAAGCGTTCAGTTGCCCTTCCTTGTCCCCCCCGATCCGGAATTTTCGGATAAAAAGCGTGTCTTCCAATAAATCGATGTCCCCTTCAACGGTTTCGTACGTCAGCCCGTAATCGTAAAGATTCAGATGGGCGTCTTTCAGGGACAATGTCCCGGAAAGACGGGGTGCGGTAATATTTCCGGCAAGACTGGCCTGAAAATTCAACGCGCCGTCGGTTTCATAATCGTCTGAAAAGGGGAGATCAACTTCCGCCAGCCGGAATCCTTGTGCGGTTATGTCTGCGGTAAATCCGTCATTTTCCGGCGTCCATGCAAACGGATAAAGGGAAAACCGTCCCCGGAGCTTCCCCCGGGCCGTTGCCATTGAGGCATTGTCCCGGAAGCCGTCTGCGGAGACGGTCAATACCCCGGACTGGTAGTCGGCTGCCGCATCGATGCGGCTGAGCGAAATGCCGTAACAGCCGCAGGCGGTCATGGCGGCGGTCGCTGTAATGACCGGTTCGGCCAGGCTGTTTTCAAGCCGGATATCGCCTGACAGGGTGCCCTGGAGCTTTTCGAGGGCGGGAACAAAGCCGGCGATCTGCTGGAGGTTGAAATTGTCGATGCGAAGATGCGAAAAGAGGCTGCTGCCGTCGGGAAGCAGTTCGGCATGGCCGTCAGCCGAAAGTGTCGCGTTCTCGGATTGCAGGTGCAGGGAGTCTACCTCCAGCCGGTTGCTGCAGATTCGGAATTTTACGGGTTGCGTATTTACAAGCGGGGGCAGTTCGGTGGCAAAAAGGTGAAACCGGTCCAGGGTAACCGCTTTTTCGGGGGTGCGCCATCCCAGGACGGAGCCGGATACCACCGCCCGGTTATTGTCGGCCTGAATTTCAGTCCCTATGGCTGTCTCTTATACACATCTGACGCTGCCGACGATA
>JAGXHH010000250.1 GCA_024636355.1 Desulfobacteraceae bacterium
TATCGTCGGCAGCGTCAGATGTGTATAAGAGACAGATCTGCACATCCGCAATAACATTGTCGATCTGAGCATCGATGTTTCCGGAGGCGCGCTGCACCGGCGCGGTTACCGGGAAGAGTCCGTCGCCGGGCCGATGCAGGAAACCCTTGCCGCCGGCATCATTCGCCTGACCGGATGGAACGGCCGCGTCCCGCTTTATGATCCCATGTGCGGTTCGGGCACGTTGTTGAGCGAAGCCCTCATGCACTACTGCCGGATTCCGGCGGGCGTATTCCGCAAACGATTCGGGTTTGAACAGATGCCCGATTTTGACCCGGCGCTCTGGGAACAGGTAAAGGCCGAGGCCGACAGCCGCATTCGATCGGTTCCCGAGGGGCTGATCGCCGGAAGCGATCGCGACAAAACAGCGGTGCATGCGGCAAGAACCAACATTATGGGGATTCATCATGGCAACCTGGTCGATATCGCCCGATCGGACTTCAGGGATCTCCCCGGCCTTGCCGACCAGGTGATCGTGACCAACCCCCCCTATGGGATCCGCATGGGCAGGGACCAGGACATGGACCTGCTTTTCAGGGAGTTCGGCAATTTCCTGAAACATAAATGCAAAGGGTCGACTGCTTACATTTTTTTCGGGGACCCGGTATACATCAAGCACATCGGTCTGAAACCCACCTGGAAAAAACCGCTCAAAGCCGGCGGTCTCGACGGGCGGCTGGCCAAATATGAACTGTTTTAAACCGCATTCCTGCTCTTAATCTTAACTATTCATCCAACCAAGCAGGGCGGACACGCAGGTCCGCCCCTACGGATGAGCGGTCGCATTGTAGGGGCGGACCTGCGTGTCCGCCCTGGTTCCAAGTACCATAAAGAACATGAAGAAAAGTTTACAAGTCTCATGTCTTTGACTTCTTCATGTTCTTCATGGTAAAATGATTTTTTGGGCCGTCCCGTTGGTATTAGCTGAATAGTTGCTCTTAATCTTGCTGCACTCGTAAAAAGTCTTCTGCACCGCACTTTCGCCCCTAGTTCTCCAACCTGCAAGGCATGCGCGTATCGCATTTTCTAACGAATGTGAATGCGATACACCACGCCCCTTGCGACCCTGCGGTCGTCCGCAGGGTCGCGTGTTCCCCGGTAACTGTGTCGAATCATTCGAACCCGTTGCAAAACCGAACCCTGTTGCAAAACCGAAAAATTCTTGCTTGACAACTACAAAAAATCTTTTTATAAATTTTTTGTAGTGAGCACTCAGTATAAAAAAGGAAGTCGCCCTCGGATGTCAAAAAAGAAACTCGCCATATTGCACGCATCGACGATCCTGTTTGCGGAAAAAGGGTTCAATGAAACGGCCATTTCCGAGATAGCCAAAACTACAGGAGTAGCCGAAGGCACCATTTTTTATCACTTCAGCACCAAGACCGACCTGTTTTTGTCTATCCTTTCCGGAGTCGAAAAGGGGATCATTCGGGAATTTGACGACTACATGGAAGAGCATGATTTTAAAAGCGGCATCGAAATGATGGAGGCCGTCATCACGTTTTTCCTCTACCTTGCCGGGCACCGGGAGGAATGGTTCCTGCTGCTCCAGCGGCATTTCCCCTATGAATTGGCCCGGGTCAACGGCCAGTGCCGAAAACACCTCGAATCGATTTTCAATACCCTGCTCGACCTGTTCGAGGGGGCGATCCGGTGCGGCCAGAAGGACGGATCCATACAGGAGATGCCGTCGCGTAAGACGGCGCTCCTCATTTTTTCCATGGTCAACGGCGTGGTCTGGCTAAAATTCAACGAACTCTACGACTCCGGTACCCTGTACCAGGAGTTGCTGCATACCTGTCGGAAAATATTAACCAATTCTGGATGCAACTAATTACAGGAGTTTTTTATGTTAACCCGAATTTTTCCGTTTTTGAGCTGGTTTTCGGATTACACGATGGAAAGTCTGCGCATCGATGTACTCGCCGGCCTGACTGTCGCACTGGTCCTGATCCCCCAGTCGATGGCCTATGCCCAGTTGGCCGGGCTGCCCCCGTATTACGGGTTGTATGCGGCATTTCTGCCGCCGATGATCGCCGCCCTGTTCGGCTCGAGCCGCCAGCTGGCCACCGGGCCGGTGGCCGTGGTGTCGCTGATGACGGCCGCTTCCCTTGCGCCGCTGGCGACCGCCGGCAGTGAGGGGTACATCGCCTATGCCATCCTGCTGGCTCTGGTCGTGGGCGTATTCCAGCTCCTTCTCGGCCTGTTGCGGCTCGGCCTGGTGGTCAACTTCCTGTCCCACCCGGTGGTCAACGGCTTTACCAATGCGGCCGCCCTGATCATCGCCTCCTCTCAGTTCTCCAAACTGTTCGGGGTTTCCGTGGATAATGCAGAGCATCATTATGAGACCATCATCCGGGTCGTCGAATCGGCTATGCATTACACCCACTGGCCCACCCTGTTTATGGGGGTCCTCGCCTTTGCCATCATGTTTGCACTCCGGCGGATCAATCCGAAAATTCCCAATGTCCTGATCGCCGTTGCCGTGGCGATCCTGCTTTCCTGGGCCATCGGGTTCCAGCAGGATAAGACCGTCGATATTTCCGGAATCCAATCGCCGGCGGCCGTCGAGCGAATCGAAGACTTCAATGCATCGGTCAGCGCAATTCCGGAACTCTCCGAGGAACGGACAAAAATCCAGACTAAGCTCGAGGCGGCCAAAAAAGCCGGCGATACCCTGGCGGTCCTCAACGCGCAGCATGATCTGGAAATCATTAACCTGAGAATGGAAGAATTCAAACACCAGGCCCATGTGTACCGGACGGAATTAAGGGAATTCCTGTTTGCAGGCATCCCGGATCCGGAAAACCAACTCCGCTTTGTCCCCCTCGAAAAAGCGGCCGGTGAACCGGACCAGGTGTGGCGGATCAAAGTCGGCAATTCGTCCCTTGACACGGATAATCTCCTGATGATGGGCGGGGGCGCCGTCGTGGGAAGCATTCCCCAGGGTCTGCCGTCGCTTTCCATGCCGAAGATCAATCTCGGCGTCTTTCTTCAGCTTTTCCCGTATGCGGTCATTATTTCCCTGCTCGGTTTCATGGAGGCGATTTCCATTGCAAAGGCAATGGCGGCCAAAACCGGCCAGCGGCTCGACCCGGACCAGGAACTCATCGGACAGGGCCTGGCCAATATCCTGGGATCCATGGGGAAGAGCTATCCGGTTTCGGGATCATTTTCCCGCTCGGCCGTCAATCTCCAGGCCGGAGCGATTTCCGGTCTGTCGAGCGTATTCACCGCTGTGACCGTGGTGATTGTCCTGTTGTTTTTTACGCCGCTGCTTTTTCATCTGCCCCAGGCGGTGCTTGCAGCGGTGATCATGATGGCCGTTATCGGGCTGATCAATGTGAAAGGGTTCATCCATGCCTGGCGGGCCCAGTGGTATGACGGGGCGATTTCGATCATTACCTTTGTCGCCACCCTGGCTTTCGCCCCCCATCTCGACAAGGGGATCATGGTCGGGGTGGTTCTCTCCCTGGCCGTCTTTTTATACAAGAGCATGCGCCCCAGGGTGGTCTCCCTTTCCCGGCACGAAGACGAGGCGCTGCGCAGTTCGTTTGACCACCAGCTTGCGGAATGCCGCTACGTTGACCTGGTCCGGTTCGACGGCCCCTTGTTTTTTGCCAATGCCAGTTACCTGGAGGACAAAATCAACGAGCGGATCCGCGACAAGAAAGATCTCAAGCACATCATTATTGCCGCAAACGGCATCAGCGACATGGACGCATCGGGCGAGGAAAGCCTGTCGCTGCTCATCGACCGCTGCCGCAGCGCCGGGATCGACATATCGCTGAGCGGGGTCAACGAGGCGGTGAACAAGGTCCTGAAACGAACCCATCTGCTTGAAAAAGTCGGCAGTGACTATATTTTTCCGACCATGGAGCGGGCTATCTGTGCGGTCCACGATGATGCACACCGTGGCGGCCTGGAAAAGCAGTGCCCGCTCACCACGGTTTGTCGGATCACCTACGAAGTCGAGAATTAAGGAGAACGAATATGCCAGTGATCAGTATCTTCAGCAGTATATTCTGTGAAAAAAAACCGGTTATCGATGCCCTTCTGGAAACAACCGGGTATCGCCGGGTGCTCGATGAAGAACTCATCGAGCGGGCCGCGGCGCTTTCCGGTATGGACAAAAAGAAAATCGCGTCGGCCATGGACGATAAAACCTCCATATTCAATAAGTTCACCCATGAGAAGGAGCGGGCTACCGCCTGGCTTCGGCTGGCCACAGCGGAAATCATAGGGGAAGAGGCCTTGCTCATCGAAGGCTTCTGCGGGCAGCTGATTCCGCAGTCCATTTCCCACGTCCTGCGGGTGTGCATCATCGCCGAGGTAAAGCATCGGATCGCTGTTGCCATGAAACAGGGGTTGTCGGAAAAAGAAGCCGTCCACCGGATCCGCAAGGCGGATGAAGACCGAGCGGCCTGGGTCAATGCCCTTCACAAGATCCAGGACCCTTGGGAATACTCGCTTTATGATATCGTCGTGCCGACCGATAAAATGAGTCCGGAAGATAGCGTCGCCCAGATAATGGAAAACTTGAGAAATGAGGTGATCCAGCCGACAGACGCTTCCCGGCGGGCCGCCGCCGATTTCGTCCTTTCCGCCAAAATCAGCGTGGAGCTGGCCAGGCAGGGGCATAACGCCGATGTTAGCGCCCGGGACGGGGCGGTCACCATCACCATCAATCAGAATGTCCTGATGCTTGCCCGGCTCGAAGAAGAACTCAAATCGATCGCCGAAACGGTCGACGGGGTGAAATCGGTGGATACACGGATCGGCAAAGGGTTTTATCGGGCCGACATCTACCGCAAGTACGATTTTGAAGTGCCGAAACTCCTGCTCGTCGATGATGAGCGCGAATTCGTCCACACCCTGTCCGAGAGGCTGCTCATGCGGGATATGAGCTCGGCGGTGGCCTATGACGGCGAATCGGCACTCGATATTATAAGCGAGGATGAGCCGGAAGTGATGCTTCTCGACCTGAAGATGCCGGGCATCGACGGCATTGAAGTGCTGCGCCAGGTCAAGCAGACCCGGCCCGAA
>JAGXHH010000031.1 GCA_024636355.1 Desulfobacteraceae bacterium
GGACATCTCCTCCGACAGGGGCGGCTGTGCTTCATTATTGCCATAGGCAAAGATCAGGCTGTGGTTGCCGATTGAAATCGCATCACCATGCGCCAACTGCCGGGAAATAATCAACTCCCGGTTGACGAAGGTCCCGTTGCGGCTGTTGAAATCGGTAATATAAAACACTCCGCCTTCCGGTTCGATTTCCGCATGAACGGCCGAAACGGCCGAATCGTCGAGCTGGATATCGTTTTTTTCGTTCCGACCGATCCGGATCCGTTTTTCCGGTGAAACCGGGATTTGTTTTACTACCTTCTGGTTGAACTGAAGTATGAGAAAGGGCATGCGTTTTTCCCGTTGCAATGATTACCTACATATAGATTTACTACCCAAATATTTAGAATAATTAAATTAAAGACTTAAGAAGGCAACTATATGGAAGTTTTCTCCGGAGGTCAACCTGAATTTCTAGTTGACGATACAGGGACCTAAACGGTATTTGAAAGCAGACCGTAAATCAAGAAGGAGCAAACTGCCTTACAATGTCTAAAGCGCCGCCCGATATCAAGCCGCTGATCGAATATTTTTTAAACCTCTTCAAAATCCAGATCGCAGGAGGAGAAATCGGCGAAACCGAAGGGGGGCGTGCGGCAGTCGTTTCGGATAAACCCGGTGAAGATGTTATCTATGAACTCATGTTCCGGTACCGGGATCAGATCAAATCCCGGCGCATGAGCATCCGCTGCCTTGGTGAACAGGTCGAAAGCAAAAGCATGTGCTACAAGGTCATCTATGACGACCTGCTGGTCATCAAGATCCCGCCCCGTCCGATCCTGGAATTCCAGGTCTACCTCGACCATATCCACCGGGAACATGCTGTGGCCAAGCGCTTGCTGCCGGGTATTTCCTGCGTGTATCCGCACCTGGGCGCCATACTGAAAAAAGTCCCTGCGCTCCGGCTGCCGGCGGATACCCCCGGGGAAACCGCCGAGCAGGAATACATGTCGCAGTTGACCCGGACTCCGGACCTGCAGCGTTATCTGCAGATCGGTGATGGCTTCGTATTTTTCATGAGCCTGTCGCGGTATGCTTTTTTCAACCAGGTGATCGACTCTATTCATCGGAGCAAGGATTTGATCCGACAGGAGATCCTTCGCAACGGCCCGGAAGCTGTTTCGGATTTCTGTGCCTTCGAAACCTTGTACGGCGCCTGCAACAGCCGCGTCTATTTCGACATGCACGGGCTGATCAAGTCCTACGAGAAATCGGTAGACGACGTGATCCGAACTTCGGACGTACCGGTTTCATTGCCGGATTACCAGAAACAGGAATGGTTTTTCGCGCGCATAGCCGGTGCACAACCGGAAACCACGGCCGCAGAGCTTCCTCCGGGGCTGTTCGAAAAGATCGACACAGTGACCGCCCGGACGCTTAACGCCGGAAAGCCGGTGATCGAATCGTTCCAGAAGGCCGTCCATGCGACGGTGCAGCAAAAACGCTTCGATGCGAACCGGGCCCGGATCAAGGCGCTGGCCGTAAACGTCATTGAACTGTTGTACCGCCTGAAAAACAGGTCTGTGGCGATTCGGGATCTGAAACCGGACAACATGTATGTGGCGGCTGAAATCGACGGTGCCGATCACATACTCAGTGACCCGGATGCCTATGATCTCGGGTTGATCGATCTGGAAACGGCCGTCTGCTTTACAGCGGAAAAAAACGGCAGACCGGTCCAGCCCCTGCTGGCCGGCACACCAGCGTATGCCACGCCAACCCATATCTTCCACAATACGATACTGTCCGCGGTATACCGGAGCGAACTTCCCCGGATTTTTTACCTGCAGGACTGGTATGCAGCGCTGGTGATCATATTTTACCTGGTTACCGGCCGCCTGCTGTTTGCCAGGACTGCGCGCCTGATGCCCGAAATCAGCCGGATCAAAAAGAAAAACGTCCGCAAGGCACAGGTTCAGCTCGGTGTTTTTCAGAACTGCAACCGGACCTTCTGGAAAACCGCCACCGGGGAATTCGGCAGTCAATTGGAAAAGCACCGCGACCGGCTGCAGGATGTGGAAATCGATCTGCCCGGACACCTGCGTGAATTTCTTGCCGCCGAATGCGCCATTGAGCAGCGACTGCTCGATACATCCGCTGCCGCACTCATCGACAGCTGCCCGGGTGCCGGCAAATACCGGGATAAATTGCTGACCGCTTCCCATGCCAGTATCTGCAGGATCATAGACCAGCAGCAAGGTAAAGGAGGAAGCGAAAAGAGAGGAAATTCAATGCTTCACCTGCTGTCCCGGGTCGAACCGCTCAAACGCCGGCAGCAGCAACTGGAAAAAACCGCAAAACGCCTGGGATCACCTCTTGCCTGCGATACCCTCCTCGCGTTTATGTTTGAACGGGTCCGGGGAGCGATGGATAGGTGAGGAAGGCGATGGGCGATAGGCTATAGGCGATAGGCGATAGAAAAGCCCTTGCCCTTACCTACAGCCCATAGCCCATAGCCTATCGCCTATCGCCCTTACTCTATTATCTCCGCTTTCAAAACCCCGGCCGTCTTTTCGATAACGGGCAACAGTTTCCGGTAAAGCTGCTCGGCCGTCTGAAAATCATTTTGCCTGCCTGCAGCCTCGAGCTGATTTGCGAATTCCCGGATCATGTTCGTGGAGAGGTTTGCCGCTGCCCCTTTCAGGGAATGCGCTTCTTTTTCAATGCCGGCGCCATCTTTTCGATCAAGGGCTGAACGAAGCGCGTTTACCTTGTTTTCGACATCCACAATAAACAATTCGACAAGCTCCCCGGCAAGTTCCATATCCCCGTCGAGCCGCTCCATCAGGTCCTGCTTGTCAAATAAAGGTACGGTTTCCACCTGGCGTTCGCGCATAGGTTGGCTCTTTTTGGTTCAAGGTTCAAGGTTCAAAGTCAAGATCGGCCGTTGTTGAAATGATCCGGCCCGCCGTCTCCTGGAGCGAATACTTCCGTGAAGACGATGGGGTCGCCATCAGAGAGAATAATGTTAACCGGTTTGCCCGGATCAATCCGCAAGGTGGTATTTTTTTCAACGGCGATTTTTTTGTCGTCAATCCGAACATCTCCTCCTCCGGCGATCACCACCCAGTTGAGCACCCGTCCCGGCGGCGGCGTTACCCGGAAATCCGATCCGTTATCAACAGTTACCCGGCGGACCACCATCTGATCATCGACTTTCAGATCTTCCACAGTTCCCCAGGGATAATAGGTTTTGCTGTGCCCCAGGGCTTCTTTCCGGTTTTCCTTCAACAAGTCCGCGACCACGGATTTGACTTCCTGGCATCGCTTGCGGCTGGCGACCAGCACGGTATCCGGGCTTTCGACCACGATCACATCCGTCAAACCGAGTACGGCAACCAGGCGGCTTTCGGCATATATCAGGCTGTTTAGATTGCCATGACCCATCACGTCGCCGCGAATCACATTGCCGTGGTCATCTTTTTTGCCCAGCCCCCACAGCGCCTCCCAGGAACCCACATCATCCCAGCCGGCGTCAAACGGCACCATGACCCCCCGGTCGGTTTTTTCCATGACCGCATAATCGACCGAATCGGAACGGCAGCGGGCAAAGGCCTCGGGATCCAGAAGAAATGCGTCTCCATCCGTTATGCCTGCTTTACAGGCATCCCGGCACGCTGCCAGAATATCGGGCGAAAACCGGCCGAGTTCTTCCAGAATGTCTACCGCCCGGAACAGAAACATCCCGCTGTTCCAGCAATACTCCCCCGAATCGAGATACCTGCGGGCGGTTTCAAGGTCCGGTTTTTCAACGAACTCGCGGATGGCATACGTTTCACCGGGATTCGTCTCCTGATCGCCGGCATGGACCGGCCTGCCTATTCGAATATAACCGTAGCCGGTTTCGGGTGATGTCGGAATCACCCCGAAGGTAACTAAATCGCCTTTGGCCGCATACCGGGCAGCCGTGTGCAGGGCCTGATGAAATATCGCTATATCCTGGATCAGGTGATCTGCCGGCAGCACCAGGATCATGGCCTCCGGGTCCAGTTTTTCTGCTCGTAAGGCGGCCACCGCCACAGCCGGCGCCGTATTCCTCCCAACCGGCTCCAGGATGAGGCTTTCCGGGCGCACCCCTGACTGGCGGAGTTGCTCCGAAATGATATACCGGTAGGTTTCGTTGCAGATAACCAGTGGCTCGGTCACTTCCTCGACATCGATGACCCGCATCAGGGTCTGTTGAAGCATCGTCTGTTCGTCTGTCAGGCTCAACAGCTGCTTGGGATAGAGCTGCCGGGACAGCGGCCATAGGCGTGTTCCGGAACCACCGGCCAGTATTACCGGTACGATCATCAGGATCTCCTTATCTATGGAGGCAAAATTATTCTTGCCTCAGGGTTGCAGCAAGTCAAATCCGGTGGTTGGATCATATTCCCGGACGGCCGGGGTATCGGTGAGTTCAAAAACAACGGCTTCCATGACATGCCAGACCGTTACTCCGGTACGCACGCATCCGGTCACGGTTTCGCCGTTTCGGCCGCACGCCATGTGCAGATGCAGGCGGGGCATTCCGGACGCATCAGGGAAAATCGTGCCGGTGCCGGCAGCCTCGTGGACATTTTCCAACAAGAATGTCATCGGTTGAATCGTGACGGAACGCCCCTGTTCGGGACCGACCACCAGGCGGCTTCCGGCATCCGCACCACCGAGGATGATCAGGGCGGCGGCCCGGATGTTTTCGGCGGCGGCAAACGCTTCTATTGCTTCATGGACGCTATCGCCGTCTTCCAGCCGAATGACAAAGACCCGGCCGAATTTCGCTTCGGAATATTTCATCTCCGACCTTCCTTCCCGCGGCCATGCCGGTACGATCCGATGTTTTCAGGCAGCCCGGTAAACCGCCGGCCCGAATCGGGCAGGCATTCCCCTACCTGGTGTGCCCCCGGCAATCGTGTGCGGATCTGCTCAAATAGCTCAGGCGGACAGGCAAAGACCAGTTCATAATCCTCCCCGCCCGACAGGATCTCGCCGGCGGGATCAAGGCCGTATTTTTCGCAATACGCGTCAAGGTACGGGGATATGACAAACAACTGCGGATCGAAACGAATGGAGACGTTCGAAGCCGCTGCAATGTGGCCGGCATCCCCGGCCAGACCATCGCTTAGATCCGCGACGCACATAACACCGCAATCCGCCAGGATTTCTGCGGCATCAAAACGGGCGGCCGGTGACTTAAAACATGCCACCAGTTCCGGAAACGCGCTGTCGCCCTTCTGAAGACACGCAAGCCCCGCACGCGCCAGCCCGAGCGGTCCTGTAACATATAGCCCGTTTCCGGGACGCGCCGCATTGCGCCGGGGAAAAACATCGATCCCCTCGCCCACGGCGAACAGATCCAGGGCCAATCGAAAACCAGAGGAGATATTGCCGCCGGCAAGTGCTGCTCCGTGTTTCTGGAGTGCCGCATCGACTCCGGAATAGAGCTGTCGGCCGTCGCTTCCGGTGAACGTTTCAGGAAGCGTCAGATTGACGAAAAGGGCAATCGGTTTCGCATAGGAGGCCGCCAGGTCACTGAAAGTGATCTCCACGGCCTTTGCCCCGATTTCAGCCATGGTCTGCCACCGGGTGCGAAAATGGACCCCTTCGCGCTGGGTATCAGTGGTGATCACCGGATTGTTCAGACGCGCCAGCAGTGCGGCGTCATCTCCGGCAGCCACCTTCACCTTCGGTCCCGGATCGGATGCCGAACGGCATTGCCCGACCAGTTGATCAATGAGCAAAAACTCATCCGCCCAGGGGGTCTGGAGTTCCCGGCGGGAACAGCCGCAAACCGTCCCCATGCGCCTTGCTGCGGCATCCGGGTCCGGAGAGCGGGTGATGGTGCTGATAACCGCGACGCCTGCGGCCCCGGCGTCAAAGCATGCGCCTGCGTTCTGCGGGCCGATCCCGCCGATGGCCACCACCGGCCGGGACGATAGGTTCACCATTTCGGACAATCCCGAAAGTCCGATCACCGGGCTGGCATCCGCTTTGGTGCCGGTGGCGTACACCGGGCCGGTGCCAATATAGTTGCAATCGGCAATATCGGTTTTCGCCAGTTCTTCCGCCGTGGAAACCGATATGCCGATTATGGCGTAATCGCCCAGAATCCGGCGCGCCAAATCGGCGGATGCGTCAGTCTGTCCAAGGTGGACCCCGTCGGCATCCACTGCCCGCGCCAGCAGAATGTCGTCATTGATGATAAATGGGATGCCGTTTGTGGCGCACCGGTTTCGCAGGTCAAGGACCTGTTCGAAATCCGATGCCGTAAACCATTTGTTCCGGTACTGCACCATGGTCGCACCTGCGGAAATAGCGGTTTCTACCTGCTTTTCCACCGGGAACGCTCTGTTTTGATCATCCGTGATGAAATAAAATCGAAGATGCGATGCCACGTCCGAATGCCGCATGAAAGATCCAATCGTTGTTCTGCGCACCGTCAGGAGGGCAGCGGTTCATCGGGTGAACGCTCCGATATTGCAGGTTCACCGAAAAGTTCAAGCCAGCGGACAAACACGTCGACCTTGTCCTGCCCGAATCTTGCCAGGGATGCGGTAATGGATGCCGCACTGTGACGGGTTCCCGCAGGCGGGGGGGTCTTCGAGAAGAACAGGTCGGCAAAACAGATAATCTGTTCTTCCATTGAGACCGGAACCATGTCCCGGGCCGGCACCGGCAGCAGCTGCCGGACGATTTCCCGGGCGGTGAGCCCCACACCCACATGACTTTCACAGACCCGGGCATGGTCAAACAACCCCTGCGCTTCCAGCAGTCGGCGGCCGAGATAGCCATGGCAGATATACGGGTATTCACCATAGCAGCCGATCGACGGCGAGCGTGTATAAAAGATGCCGATATCATGAAGCAGGGCGGCCTGCTCGATAAACCGGGTGTCCGGATTGAGATATGCCACTTTTTCGGCAATGCGAAGCGCGGCTTCGGCAACCGCTTCCGAATGCCGCACCAGAACCTCATGCGCGAGGGTCGCCGGCGGGTAGTATTGCCTGATAAGACCGACGACATCCGGCTGTGCCGGGGGCTCGTCATCGGGTTTATCGCAGGTCAGGGACTGTTTCATTGATTTATTACCAATCCGTTCCGTTCCGACAGCAGTACCTTTTCGATGAACGGATCGATATGGCCATCGAGTACCGCATCGACATTGCCGATATCCATATTGATCCGATGGTCTTTGGCCATCTGGTACGGATGGAGCACATAGGAGCGGATCTGGCTTCCCCAGGCAATCTCCTCCTTGCCGTCGTGCATGTCCTGCAGCTTCTGGTCCTGCTTTTGCTTTTCATGCTGATACAGCCGGGCTCTCAGGACTTTCATGGCCAGTTCCCGATTTCGGATCTGGGATTTTTCCTGCTGGCACTGCACCACGATTCCGGTCGGGGCATGGGTGATGCGCACGGCACTGCTGGTTTTGTTGACATGCTGACCGCCGGCGCCGCTGGCGCGGTATGTATCGATGCGAAGATCTTTTTCATCGATGTCGATAATGATTTCATCATCAATCTCCGGGTAGACGAATACGGACGCAAACGACGTATGGCGCTTGCCGCTGGCGTTAAACGGCGAAATGCGGACCAGCCGGTGCACCCCGGACTCGACCTTGAGATACCCGTAGACATAGTTGCCCTTGGCGGTAAACGTCACGCCCTTGATGCCGGCTTCATCCCCCTCCTGCAGGTCCATCAGTTCCATTTTGTAGCCCTTTTCCTCGCACCAGCGGGAATACATCCGAAACAGCATCTGGGCCCAGTCCTGTGCCTCCGTACCCCCGGCACCGGCATTTATCGATACAATGGCATTCCGATCGTCATCCGGGCCGTTTAACATCGTTTCCAGGGAAAACTTCTGAATCCGCCGGCCCAAATCCGTCATCTGGCGCCGGACCTCGGCCATCGTGCTCTCGTCCGCTTCCTCTTCGGCCAATTCCTGGAGCACCTCGCAATCCTCTGCCTCTTTATACAGGTTTTTCCACCCCTCGAGCCAGCCGGTCAGCGCGGCCCGTTCCCGCAGGATGTTTTTCGCCTTCTCCGGGTCATCCCACAGCTTTTCGCCCCCGATGATATGCTCGATCTCGTCGAGCCGTCTTTCCTTGCCGGCAAGGTCAAAGATACTCCTGTAACTGGTCAAGTGTCGCATAAAAGCCCTTGATCTGGTCTTTCGTATCATCGTACATCGGGACATCCTCCAAGATATAATCTGCGTTTATTCATTTCGCCACTGCCGGCCCTCACGAGCAGGCTCAGCGACGTTCATTTTTGGTTCACATTGATCTATTATTTGTTAATGGCCTTCGCGCCCCAGCACTTTTTTGGCGGCCGCAACTGCTGTTATGAGCAACAACCCCAACAGGCATAACGCCGGCAGCACATTGCCGTAAAGGGTATACACGGTTTTTTCGCCCCTCATTACCGGAATATCACGGGTAATGGCAGCGGTTTCAAAGAGGCCAGTCTCTTCCACTACCCGCCCTGCCGGATCGACAAAGGCGCTGATACCTGTGTTGGCGGCCCGAACGAGCGTCCGTCGATTTTCCACCGCGCGAAACAGGGCCATGGAAAAATGCTGTCGGGGGGCGGCGGTTTTTCCAAACCAGGCGTCATTGGTGATATTGACGATCAGGTCTCCCCCCCGCCAGACCATTTCGGCCGAAAGGTCCGGAAAGATAATTTCATAACAGATCTGAACCCCGAGTGCGGCCTTTCCGTCAGAAAGCAGATGCCCCGGCAGACCCGATTTGAAATCACTGATCTGGGGCACCATTTTCCCGACAAACGGCAGCCATTTTTTAAGCGGCACGTATTCTCCGAAAGGCACCAGGTGCACCTTGTCATATTTGCCCGCCTCCCTGCCGTCAGGGTCGATCAGAAAAGCGGTGTTGTACAGCCAGACCTGATCGATGTGCGGATCGTAGTTAAATGAGGGACTTCCGACCAGAAACCAGGTATTCATCCCTGCGACCGCATTCAGTACTTCATCGGTCATCGGCCCGTCATAGTGGAAATAAAACGGCAACGCCGTTTCCGGCCATACGACCAGGTCGGGCTCGCCTTCAGCAACCTCTTCAGACAGGCGGATGTATTTTCGAGTGGTTGCCGCGCTGTATTGTTCATCCCATTTCAGCGACTGCTCGATATTTCCCTGGATAACCGAAACTTTTAAGGTATCGGAGGCGTTTATCGCCGACTCGATCCGGTCGATCCGGAATTTTCCATAGCCTGCCGTCAAAACTATGACGACAAGTGCGGCTGCCAGGGCGGCACCCGCCAAGCCGATCTTCACCTGATGGCCGTTCCACCGGGCTCTGCTGATAAACATCAGAGCCAGAAACAAGCTGGCGTTAATCAGTCCGAGAAAAAAGGAAACCCCGTATACGCCGAAAATATCGGAGATCTGAATCAGGTGCAGGAAGCGGTACTGGGAATATCCGATCAGTCCCCAGGGAAATCCGGAAAACAGATAGCCTCTCAGGTACTCAAAAGATACCCACAGCACCGGCACTGTCAAGAGCAGCCAGGCAGGCCGCCTGCTGAACGCCACTGTAAACATCGCAAACAGGGCGACATACAGGGCCAGGTAAAACGCCAGGAGCAGCAGAAGGCCGATACTCATCCACATGGGCAGCGGCCCGTAGTTGTGCATGGTCGGCACCAGCCAGTACAGCAGGGTCAGAAAATGGATGAAGCCGGCCAGCAACCCCAGAAAAAACGCCTCTTTGGCTGAAGACTCCCTTAAGGCGATCAGCAGCAGCGCCAGGGCGAACCACGCGCAAAAACCCATATGGATTGCCGGAAACGCACAGGTCAGTGCGACCGCACCGCCCACGATCCAGAAGAGTTGCTGAAATGTGCGCGCTCTTGCATCTAAGTTCATCGGGTCTGTCTATTGTTTTTGGTTTTTTTGTCTGGGGAACCGATCCGGGCAGGGGCATCGGCCGCATCACGGCCGGGCATAATCTGATGGTCGGGGCGAGAGGATTTGAACCTCCGACTTCCTGCTCCCAAAGCAGGCGCGCTGCCAGGCTGCGCCACGCCCCGATTTAATTGTATCAAATCTATTTATCACCCTTTCCCATCGGTTTCAAGCCATAAGGGCCGCAACAAAATAAATTACCTGTTTCTGCCGGTCATTGAACCTGTTTTCTGCGTGCACCCCAGTATTTATTTCAATTTTTCTCGAAGTAATCGGCGATACCGTCGGCAATTGCCCGGGCCGTTCGCAAAATATGGGCGTCCTGCGTCATCGCCCTGGCAGTCGCCGGATGGGTCAGGTACCCGGTTTCGATCAGGACTGCGGGCAGATCCGCCCCCTGGAGCACGGCAGCCGGGGCCGGTGCGATATCCACCTCCTGATCGCCCATGGCAGCCTCCAGCCGTTTTTTAAGACACCCGGCCAGATCGACCGAGGCGCTTAGGTGCGGCTGCTGCAACCGGTGCCAGTCAAACGGCGGGGCCTGCGGCGGCAGGGCCTCTTCGTCGGACCGGGGGGCGGCACTGTGGTAAATCGTCCACCGATTCAGTGCGCGCCGAAGGCTTGCCCCCGCATGAAGACTGATGAGCAGATCGGCCTTATGGTGATTGGCGATGGAACTGCGCTCCCGAATATCGAGTTTGTAGTCCCCGGTCCGGGTCAGGAAAACCTGATAACCGGGCCCCATTTGCCCCTTGAGCGCTTCTGCCAGCGCAAAGACCACCTGCTTTTCCATTGTTCCATCGGCTCCCTTCACCCCCGAGTCATGTCCGCCATGCCCCGGATCGATTACAATCCGCCGACGGGAATTTTTCGGCGAAACGCCATCTGCTGCCTGCCCGGCGGCATCCGGTGCCGCCGTCATCATAAAAACGGCTGACAGGAGCACGGGAATCAGCAGCCATGACTTTTTGGAACGCCTGTTTTCATTTATCATTATATTGCCTGCGGCCCCAATTTTGCTTGACACTGCTATGAATTAATATTATTTTAGTTGCGCTTTAAACATTTTTAATTATAAACTCAAGTAGTTGATGGCAGTTTGCTTGCAAAACCCGCAAAACTCGGCCATCATTTTTTTTTACAGGAAACGGCGCTCGAAAAAAAGAAAAAAACGATTGCGAGAGTGGCGGAACTGGTAGACGCACTGGACTTAGGATCCAGCTCTTGAAAAAGAATGGGAGTTCGAGTCTCCCCTCTCGCACCAGTTCGAAGTTATCATTCTTCAGATAGAATTTCTCTTCAGGTGTAATTTCTTCGCCGGTGGCCTTACATCCGGCGTTAAACAATTTTATTGATGAAAGGGTTTTGTTATGCAAGTTACTGTTGAAGACATCAGTGATGTGAAAAAGAAAATACATGTTGAAATCCCCCGGGAACAAGTCACCAGGGAGCTCGACGACGCCTACAGGCAATTGGGGAAAAATGCCAAATTAAAAGGGTATCGACCAGGCAAAGCCCCCCGCGCCGTACTCGAACGGCACTTCAAAAAAGATATCCACGCCGACGTGGTCTCAAACCTGGTGCAGAACTCGTTTCCCGAAGCCCTCAAGGAAGCGGACCTGGCCGTGATCGACACATCGGCTGTCGACACCCCGGAGCTCGATCCTGAAACGGATTTCAAATACAATGCCACTGTTGAACTGAGACCCGAACTGGCGGATGTCGAATTCAAGGGACTGGAACTGAAGAAAACCGATTTCAAGGTGGATGGCGAAGAGATCGATCATCAGGTCGAGATGCTGCGCAAACATGTGGCCGAATACAAACCGGCTGAAAACCGGTCGGCGGCGGAAGGCGATTTTGTCGTCATCGATTATGAAGGCTTAAAGGACGGTGAGCCTTATGAGCCGACGCCGCTCACGGAAAACCACTCATTCAAACTCGGCGAATCGGGCTTTACAAAAGACTTCGACAGCGCCATTGTCGGAATGAACCCGGGAGACCGGAAGGACGTCAGCATACTGTTTCCCGAAGACCATTCCAATCCGGAACTCGCCGGCCAGACAATCGTCTTCGGCGTTACCCTGAAGGAAATCCGGGAAGAATATCTTCCCCCGGTCGATGACGAACTGGCGAAGAAATTCGGCCCCTTCGAAACGGTCCGGGACCTGCGCGCACAGATTGAAAAAAACCTTGCCGAGGGATATGAAAAACGGACCCAGCAGGAATTGCATGAACAGATCTTTGAGCAGCTTTTGACAGAAGAATTTGAGATACCCGATGTGCTTGTCAAATATGAGCTCGACGACATCATCCGGGACACGGAAATGCGGTTTGCCCAAAGCGGCCTTTCCATGGACCAGCTCGGCATGACCCGCGAAATCATGGAACAGCAGTACCGCGGCATTGCCGAAAAGCAGGTCCGGCGGCATGTGATACTCAATAAAATCATAGAACAGGAAAACATGGTCGTTGCCGACGAAGAGCTCGAGGCCGAATACGCCAAGATATCCGATTCCATGAATCAGCCGGCCGACGTCATTAAGACCTATTACAGCAAGAACCCGGACAAACTCGATGGCTTCAAACATGCGCTACTTGAAAAGAAGGCGATCGATCTTATAATTAGTCAAGCCAACATTGAAACCGTCGCGCCCGAAGAAACCCGATCTTCCGAAAATGGGGCGGAAACAGAATAATTCAGATACAGGAGGCTCAAAATTGCCGTTAATTCCTATGGTCATTGAACAAACCAGCAAGGGCGAAAGAGCCTACGATATATTTTCACGGCTCCTTAAAGACAGGATCATTTTTCTCGGGACTCCTATCAACGATGAGGTTGCCAATCTGCTGATCGCCCAGTTGTTGTTCCTGGAATCCGACGACCCGGACAAGGATATCAACTTCTATGTGAATTCTCCCGGCGGCTCCGTTACGGCCGGAATGGCGGTCTATGATACCATGCAGTACATCAAGCCGGATATTGCCACGGTCTGCATCGGGCAGGCAGCCAGCATGGCGGCCGTTCTGCTGGCCGCAGGCACGGATGCGAAACGCTATTCCCTGCCCAATTCCCGAATTATGATCCATCAGCCGATGGGTGGCGTTCAGGGTCAGGCTTCGGATATTAAAATACAGGCGGAAGAAATCCTCCGCTTGCGCGGTAAACTCAATGAGATCCTGGCGTTTCACACGAAACGTGACCTGTCAAAAATTGAACAGGATACAGATCGGGACTTCTTCTTGTCCGGTGAAGAAGCCCGAATTTACGGGATCGTCGACCATGTGATCATCAACAGGGACGATCTCGATAATTTACACAAGGAGGCGTAAAATATGTCATCTTACCAGGGCGGAGACGGCAACGATAACCTCTTCTGCTCGTTTTGCGGCAAAAATCAGCAGGAAGTCAAAAAACTGATCGCTGGTCCCGCAGTGTATATATGTGACGAATGTATCCAGCTTTGCAGCGAGATTATAGAAGAAGAAAATGTCAAGGACACGGACATAACCAACCGGGTGCTGGCGCCGACGGAAATCAAGAAGATGCTTGATGAATACGTCATCCAGCAGGACCAGGCCAAAAAGGTTCTGTCTGTGGCCGTCCACAACCATTACAAGCGGCTCGACAGTATTGTTTCCACAAATGATGTGGAGATTCAGAAGAGCAACATCGTGCTCATCGGTCCCACCGGCTGCGGCAAGACGCTTCTGGCGCAAACCCTGGCCAGGTTTTTGAATGTGCCGTTTACGATTGCCGATGCGACCAGCCTCACAGAGGCCGGCTACGTCGGGGAGGATGTGGAAAATATTATTCTGTCCCTCCTCCAGAATGCCGATTACGATGTCGAAAAAGCCCAGCGCGGCATTGTCTACATTGATGAGATCGATAAGATCGCCATGATGTCGGACAACCCGTCAATTACCCGGGATGTATCCGGGGAAGGTGTTCAGCAGGCTCTTTTGAAAATCATAGAAGGTACGATGGCCAGTGTGCCGCCCAAAGGGGGGCGCAAGCATCCCCAGCAGGATTTTGTGAAGGTGGATACCAGCAATATCCTGTTTATCTGTGGAGGCACTTTCAACGGGCTGGAAAAGATAATTGAAAAAAGGATGGGGTCGCGCTCCATGGGATTCGGGGCCAACATCATCAGTCAAAAGGAAAAATCGACCAGCGACCTGCTGCAGCTGGTGGAAACCGAAGATTTGATCAAATTCGGTCTGATTCCGGAATTCGTCGGCCGGCTGCCGATCATTGCCACCCTCAGGGACCTTGATGAGGCCGCACTGATCAAAATTCTGACCGAACCCAAAAACGCCTTGATCAAGCAGTTCAAGAAACTCTTTGAACTCGAGGGCGTTAACCTGCGGCTCACCGACAGTGCGCTTGCAGCAATTGCGCGCGGCAGCATGGCGCGCAAATCGGGTGCCCGCGGCTTGCGCGCCATCCTTGAAAACACAATGCTTGATATCATGTATAAACTGCCCTCCATCCCCGGCGTCAAGGAATGCGTCGTGGGCGAAGAGGTCGTTCTCAACAAGGAAGAACCGATCCTGCTCTATGAGCAGCAGCCCAAAAAGCAGGCGTAAGCCCGCTTTCAAACTAAGAAAGACCCGGACCGTCAGCGTATTTTGACGCCGACGAGAAGACGTCTTCTTCCGATCCGCATCATATTAACCGCATGCCTTACTTAATACACTCGAATAGTGCGCTGATGCGGCATCGGGAGCAAGCGTTTCAATTCTAAATTAAATAGAATAAGTTATGATTACTATACCTAAAATATTCAGACAAACGGATGCATCTTCTCCGGCGCCCATGCTCCCTTTATTGCCATTGCGCGACATCGTGGTATTTCCGTATATGGTCTCGCCGCTGTTTGTTGGCCGGACCATGTCGATTAATGCCCTTTCCGATGCCATGGATAATGAGGAAAAGTACATCTTTCTGGCCACCCAGACAAATCCCGGAGACGACAACCCCAAGGAAGCCGACATCAACCGCATCGGAACGGTTGCAAAGGTGCTCCAGATGCTGCGTCTTCCAGACGGCACGGTTAAAACCGTAGTGGAAGGCAAGCACCGGGCGCGCATCGTGGACTTCGCCGAAAGCGACAGTTTTTTCCGGGTCCGACTGGAAATCCTGGAAGAGCCCGAAATCGACGAGTACCAGAAAACGGCGTATTTCAAAAATGCAATCGACAGCTTCCGCCAGTATGCGGAGTTGCATAAAAATATCTCCCAGGAGACCGTCGACAAAATTGCAGGGATCACCGATCCCCTGCAGCTGCTCTACACCACCGCGGCCCAGTTCTCCTTTAAAGCCCAGGACAATCAGAAGCTGTTGGAGGTTTTGTCCCTGGAAGAACGGCTGACGCACTTGATCGAACTGATCAACCAGGAAACCGTGATCCTGAAAACCGATCAACAGATCAAGACCCGCATTAAAAAGCAGATGGAGCAGAGCCAGAAAAATTATTACCTGAATGAACAGATCCGGGCGATCAAAAAGGAAATGGGGGAAGAAGAAAGCGAAGACGACGAACTCCAGGAACTCGAAGCCCGAATTCATGAAAAGCAGCTGCCCGAGGAAGCCGAAGAAAAGGTATGGCACGAGTTCAACAAGCTCAAACGCATGACGCCCATGTCGGCGGAAGCCACCGTGACCCGGAACTACGTCGACTGGATTTTGAGCCTCCCCTGGTTTGAAAAGAGCGAATTGTCAGACGACATTGAAGCCGCCGAAAACATCCTGGACGAAGATCATTACAGCCTGGAACGGCCCAAGGAACGCATTCTGGAGTACCTGGCCGTCCAGGCGCTGGTCAAAAAGATCCGGGGACCTATTCTCTGCCTGGTCGGCCCCCC
>JAGXHH010000032.1 GCA_024636355.1 Desulfobacteraceae bacterium
GCACTGCACCTTCGGCCCGATGCTCTTCGCCGCCGAGAATAGCCCCGAGACCCGCACCCGATGCCCCGCCAATCGCCGCTCCGGTGCGTTCTTTACTCTGACAGGACATTGCCGTCAGGAAGAGGCCGCAAATCATAATTACCAGAAGTTTTCGTGTCATGATCGTTCTCCTTAAGTCATAGAAATTCGGACCGGCCCGGCCTGACCCGAATGTCAAAGCCGCAACATAGAGGCCGAATCCTTAAGATACGATCAACATAAAAATCACGATTCCCGATTCCAATACATTCAAGTCCGTATATTGCGCCGGCAGCCACCCCAGATCCTATATTTTTTTGTAACTTGGTTATCCGGTTCGCTCCAGTGAAAGACTTTGATCCGTTGAGCAATAAGGGAGTTTTCCAAATCGAAATCGCTATCGCTATCGAAATCGGAGACATTCGATTCCGATAGCGATTTCGAAGAATTCTATAATCCCCACTGGAGTTTGCCGGATAACAAATTTTATAAATACCGGGTGCAGGTTACACGAACACCACCTGGCGGAGCGGGTCTTCCGCTTTGATCCGCTCGATGATTCTTTCGCGCATCCTGCGGTCCCGAATCGGCCGGATCTTTGAAACCGGGCATCCGTCATCGGCTCTTCCGCAGTGCCAGTCGACAACAAAGCCTGCCACGAGGGCATAAGCACTTCCCCCCACACCGCAGCACGATCGGTCAATCATGAAAAATCCGGTGTAATATAACAGTTCACCATCATTGAAGGATTCTCTTGCTTCCTTGTCGAAGAGATAATCTCCTCCAATGGCGGAAACCATTTCGTTTACTTTCGGATGGGTGTAGTCGATAAGATCGTCCATTGCCGAGTCCTTTCTTCATGAGTTACTAAACTCTTTGATCGTTCCCTGAATTCTACAACTGGAACTGCATATTCTGGTTTATGGATATCGGTCAAACTCCAGTAACTGAGAGCTTAATGCCCTGAAAGGGCATCACATACCAGCCCGGGGCAACGCCCCGGGAAAGAACAGCCAGGGAAAAGAGCCCTGAAAGGGCGTGACATGTATAAATTCATTTGTCTTTTTGTATCGCCCTTTCAGGGCTCCTCCGATTCTTTTCATCTTTTCCCGGGGCGCTGCCCCGGGCTGACATGTCCAACCCCTTCGGGGTAATATGAAACAAACAACTGGGAGCATTACCGATATCCAAATTTTGGTTTTCGTGCACGTGCACGGCATTTGATTTTAAGTTCTTTCTTCAACGGAAAACATCCTAATCTGTAACGACCCGGCGGCGTTATCGCAATATAAACGTTTGACCCCCCAAATCATATCGGGTTAATTGTAGAATCTGGTTATCCGACCAGGAATTTTGAGGACCCGGCCCTGTAATGACATTTCCGCCGAACGCTGTTATTTTTTTGTGAAACGGGAAAACCAAATCGTTAAACCAGCGGGAGGCAAAATGGTCGACTTCAATCTCAAAGACAAAATCGCCCTGATCACCGGGGCGAGTCGGGGCATCGGCAAGGCCATCGCCCTTGCCCTGGCGGAACACGGCGCGCATTGTATTTTAAACAGCCGCAAAATTGAGGAACTCGGCCAGGCGGTCGATGAAATCCGCGCCAAGGGAGGAAAAGCCGAAGCACTGGCTGCAAACGTCGGCAACATGGGCGAAATCGAAACCCTGTTTGCCGCCCTGAAAGAAAAATTCGGCCGTCTCGACATCCTGGTCAACAATGCCGCCACAAACCCCTATTTCGGAGAAATGATCGGCGCCGAGGAGTGGGCGTGGGAAAAGACACTCGCCGTGAATTTGAAGGGGCCCTTTTTCATGATCCAAAAAGCGGTCCCCCTCATGGAGGCCGCCGGCGGCGGCGCCATTGTCAATATCTCGTCTATCGGCGGACTGCAGCCCGCACCGTTTCAGGGCATCTATTCCATTACCAAAGGCGGCCTCATTACGATGACCAAAGCGTATGCCAAGGAACTGTCAGGCCGCAAAATCCGCGTCAACGCCCTGCTCCCGGGCTTGACCTATACCGATTTTTCCAAGGTGCTTATAGAAAACAAGGAGATCTATGACTATGCCGTTGCCCGGATTCCGATGGGCCGGCATGCCGAGCCCCATGAAATGGTCGGCGCGGTTGTCTACCTGGTTTCCGACGCCGCATCCTTTACAACGGGATCATGCATTGTCTGTGACGGCGGGATGAGCACCTGAGTTGAGCTATCACGTTCTTTCGGCAGGCCTTCACTTGAATATCGGGCCAGTGTAGTTATTATTGAATTTGCCATGAAATACGTCAATCCGAAGAAAATTAGCGTGTTCCGGCTCCTGGCGCTTGTGCTGGTCGTGCTGTATCTCGCCGGGGCCACCCTCGATGCCAGAAAGATCCCACCGGACCAGGTAAAGATCTCCACCCCCGTTTACCGGCCGGAATCATCGAATTTTAAACCCCGGATGGGTGTCTATTCCTACTCCGTTTCCTGGAACGGCATTCCGGCGGGGAGCGTGAGCCTGGAACTCAACCGGAGCAGTTCCGACTTTCGGATCAAAGCGGATGCCCGCACCGCAAAGGGAATCGATCTGATTTACAAACTCCGCTACCACACCAAAGCGATCGTTTCCGCCGACACCCTGATGCCCAAAAAATCAGAGTATGTTTCAAAGGAAAATTCGAAAAAGAAAACAACCGAGCTGACGTTTCTTCCGGACGGGAGCATTCATTCCGTGCGAACAGATCACCGCGGAAGGGTCGAGACACTCGATTTCAAGTCGGACAATTTTACGCTGGACCCTTATTCCGCAGCATTTTTGGCCCTCAGCCTGGATTGGGAAGTGGGCGATACCCGCCGTTTCGACACGTTTAATGGAAAAAACCGTCACCTGATTGAACTCACCGCCATTGGCCGCACGCGAATCGAGGCATACGGGAAAGTCCGAGAGGCAATCGTCATCCAGCCGAAGGTAACCAAACTGACCGACACCGAACCTTCAGGCAAGCTGAAGGGTGCAAAAATTTACGTTTCCGCTGACAGCTCTCGCGAAATTCTCCATATCGTAAGCGATCTGTTCATCGGCAGCGTCCATACGAAACTGGTCGGCTTCACGCCGGCTCCCTCCCCGTAAATGGCAACTCGTATAAGATGAGTAAAACAGGCTGCCGCCGACGGCAAAGTTCCCAAATTTCTGTCGGCAGCCGACTGTTATCATGAAAACAGTTTTCCAGTCTGAATGTTTTTCCATTCGACCGACAGAATCGCATTACCTGAAAAGATCTTTTGCTTTTTGAATATCTATCGTTATACTGCGGACTTCAAATGCAGTGGCCGATATTTTTTTTGAAGGGATCTGTTTTCTTTAAAACGCACGACTTATTTCCCTTTAAGAAAATTATCTCTTATATTTTGTGAATGAAACGTAGAAAAATGACGAATACGAAAACCTTCGGGAAAAACCCTGCGCAAAACCCCAGGCAGCGCACCCGGTCCCGGCCGGATAAACGGCAGAATACCCAATTCCGGCGACAGGACGATATTTCCGTCCGGGAGAGTGAAAAACGGTTCCGGGAGGCTTTCGAGCATGCACCGATCGGTATGGTACTGATCGACCTGGAAGGTCAATTTCAGCATGTCAATGACGCATATTGCCGCATAACCGGCTACACCCGGGAAGAATTGCTCAACAGGGAACTGAACTTCAGGGAACTGACGCACCCCGATGACATCGATGCGACCCTGGCGGAAATCGATCAACTACTGATTAACGAAATCTCTTCCTTTTTCATTGAAAACCGGTACCTGCGCAGTGACGGCGAAACGCTCTGGGTGCGCGTCAGCATGACCCTGCACCGGAATGACGCGGGCCGACCGTATCAACTGGTCTGTTTGGTAGACGATATCTCCGCCCGCAAGCAGGCCGAGGAAGCCCTGCGGCACTCCCGGGACGAACTGGAGCAACGGGTCCGTGAACGGACGGTGGAACTGGAAAACAGGGCCCGGCAGCTGGTCCGGTTGACCACGGAACTGACTACCGCCGAGCAACGCGAGCGACGCCGACTTGCCGAAACCCTGCACGATCATCTCCAGCAGCTGCTGGTTGCCGCTCGCATGCAAATTGAACAACTCCGGGAAGAAAGCAACGTTTCGGAAAGCAGGTCGCCTCTTGACATTGTCCATGAGACCTTAAACGAAGCGATCACCTCGACCCGCTCCCTTACCCAGGACCTGAGTCCGCCGGTACTCTACCGCGGCGGTCTGCCGGCGGCCCTGAAATGGCTGGCCCGGGATATGCATCAGAAACAGCAGTTGAAAATCCGGATCCATTCCACGGCTGACGTCGACGATCTTCCGGAAGCCCTGAACGTGTTCCTGTTTACAGCCGCCAGGGAACTGCTGTTTAATGTCGTCAAACACGCCGGAACGCCGGAAGCCGTTGTCCGGCTGTTTCGAAAGAAAAACGCCTTCTTCATGGAGGTTTCGGACAAGGGCCGGGGTTTTGAAACTTCGGCTCTTCTGCGTGGCGATACCGCAGTCGGCTTCGGCTTATTCAGTATGCGGGAGCGGATTGAATTTCTCGGCGGAGAGCTGACCGTGGAAAGCCATCCAGGCAACGGCAGCCGGTTTATGGTGAAGGTGCCGATTATCGACCAGGCGGAATTTCTGACCTCTCCGGCGCAAACGGAAAACCGGAACCCCGAACCGGCAGATGCGATCGCAAGCGGCGCCGTAACCAGCCAAGCGCGCATACGGGTTCTGCTGGTTGACGATCACCGGGTCATGCGAGAGGGGCTGATGACCCTGCTGCAGGGCCAGGATGGAATGGAAGTGGTCGGCCAGGCGGATAACGGCCGGCATGCCATCGAATGCATTGAACGTTTCGAGCCGGACGTGGTGACCATGGACGTGTCGATGCCGATCATGGACGGCATCGAAGCCACCCGGATCATCAAACAGCGGTGGCCGAAAATTCGTATTATCGGGTTGTCCATGTTCGAAGAAGCCGAACTGGCCGCCAAAATGCACGAAGCCGGCGCCGATGTCTATCTTTCCAAAACCGATCCTTCGGCAATGCTCGTAAAAGCCATCCGGGACGACCTGGAATAGAACAAGAAGCCAGAATACAGGAGTCAGAAGCCAGGAGGTAAGATGATGTCGCTTCGCTCCGGCATATTCTCTATTCTGGTTGAGCCGAAGGCGAATCATTATTCTGGATTCTGGATTCTGACTCCTGGATTCCCTGTTTGATAAATCCAGACATAGCCCCTTGCCTCTGACTTGGCCCATCCGGATGGAGTCGCTGCGGCTCCGTTTATTTGATCCGCCGGATCCGGTTTTCGGTGCAGAAGGTATCCACGTGATGCAACTGCTCATAAAGATCAGAGCACATCGCCCGAAAATACCGCACCTCCCCGCCCTGATTCGGATCGATATTCTGGTAAAAATAATAGAACACCGATCCCGGACCGGTTTTGATCAGCGCCTGCAACAAGTACGAAAGCCGGTTTGCTACCGGGTAGTAGTCGGAGACGTAACCCGCTTTTTCCTGTCAAGACATTTTAAAAACAATGTGAATTGACAATTTGCACATGGAATTCCTATGCTTTACAAAGGGGAAGAAAACTGAAAAGGCTCCCAATATTCACCCAAAGGCCCATAATCAACCCTTACCCTGGATCAGGCGAAAAAATGGATCTCACTACTGCGTTGAAAATACACGATTATCTGCTCATGGAAGCGGCAATCATCGAAAATCTGTCGTTGAAAACATAGGATTCCCATGAATGGCAAGGGCATCGAATCGCTTACGATCGTATGGCAGAGTCTTCTGGAGATCTGGATAAGCTTCCTCGAACACCTGCCGCTGATTATCGCCGGGATCATTCTGCTGACTCTCACGTGGATGGCATCCCGGGCGACCAATGCGTTTGTCACCTGGAGCGCTGAGAAGAGGAAATTCAAATCGGGATTCAAGGATCTGCTCCGGCAGATCGTTTCCGTTCTCATCTGGATCGCCGGCATTACCATAACCGCAATCGTCATCTTTCCCGGCATGACCCCGGCCAAGGTTTTAGCAGGCATGGGACTCGGATCGATCGCCGTCGGTTTCGCCTTCAAGGACGTGGTCGAAAACTTCCTGGCCGGTATCCTGATATTGTGGAAATTTCCATTTGATCCGGGAGATTACATCCGAATGGGAGAAGTCGAGGGGCGGGTCGAAGAAATCACGATCCGCATGACCCTGATTCGGCAGACCAACGGCGAACTGGTTGTGCTGCCGAACGCTACGCTTTTCAAAGAGGCGGTCACCGTCCTGACCTCCCGGCCGGTTCGCAGGGTGACGGTGATCTGCGGGATCGCCTATGGAGAAGATGTCGATGGGTCGCGAGACGTAATCCGTAATGCGGTCAAAACCTGCCGGACAGTCGACGAGGGGCACCCGATCGAAATATTTGCCCAGGAATTCGCCAGTTCGAGCATCAACTTCGAGGTTACCTGGTGGTGCGGCGCCACCCCGCTCGATGTCCGCCGATCCAGAGACGAAGTGGTCGCCGCGGTCAAGCGGGCCTTGGATGATGCCGGAATCGAAATACCGTTCCCCTACCGGACACTCACCTTCAAGGAACCCCTGCAGACGGTTTTGCGGGATGAAAATGCATCCGGGGAAATCAGTCGATCTTAGGCGCTGCATTGATAAGAGTAAAACTACTGTTTGACTTGGACGACCCGGTATTCTACATTTTTGCCGACAGGCAAACGGCAGAACATTAATCTGATAGTTAAAGGAGGGCTCCGCATGATCGCCGTACTCGCCAAAGTACCCGTGCAGACCGACAAAAAAGAAATTGCTCTGGAAGCGGTAAAGGAATTGATGGCCGGGGTGGCCAAAGAGGAAGATACGCTTTATTACACCCTGAATATCGATAAGAAAGATCCGGATACCTTCATTTTCATGGAACGCTACCGGGACATGGATGCCTTAAAAGCGCATGGCGCGACCCCCCACTTCCATAAATTCATGGAAAAAGCGATGGAATTTGCTTCCGGCCCGCCGGAAATTACCATTCTGGAAGAAATCGCTTCGAAAGGTTAAAGGACGGTTAAAAAACAGTTCAAGGTTCAAAGTTCAAGGTTCAAGGTTGAAGGTCCCTGGTTCCCAAGCTCCGGCTTGGGAACCCGTTTCGGGAAGCTCCGGCTTCCCGAGAAAAGCAATTAAAGGCTCTGTAGGAGCGGGCCATGCCCGCGATGGCTCTGCAGCCCGCGATGGCGGATGCATTTTCGCGGGCATGGCCCGCTCCTACGTGGTCACCCGCTAATCACAGACACATTTCACCTGCTTCATTCCGGCTCCTGCATTCCTTCCCGGAATGCCTGCCCCGAATTATAAATGGGGCCGCCGGCCGCCACGTAATCCCGGTGCACCTTCACCGCTTCTTCGCGGCAGACGTCGCGCACGACCAGGATCCCCCGCTCGTTTAATGCCGCAATCCAGTTTTCCAGCTTCGGCCCTTCGTCAAATCCGACGGCCCGGGCATCTTCATCCCGTGCGCCGCAGACCAGCCGCCGTATGCCGGACCAGCAAACCGCACCGAAGCACATGGCACAAGGCTCGGTGGCGGTGACCAGGTCGAAGTGCCGCCGTCCCCCGTCGCTCAAGTCAAAGCGTCCGACAGCCTGCTGGGCGAGAGCGATGGCCACGATCTCCGCATGGAGCACCGAGCAGTTCATTGCCGTCACCCGGTTGACCCCCGGGGCCACCAGGTTCCCGGCATCATCGAATACCGCGGCCGCAAACGGGCCGCCCAGATCGTGTCGCACATTTTCACGGGAAAGCGCGACCACCAGACGCATCCGTTCTTCCAAGTCCTTTATCGGGCCTGTTTTTCCGGCCAGAAAGGGCTCGACCCAGTCGGGGAGTGCAATGTTGATGGAGGGGTATTTCAAATTATCGATCACATGTCAGTCCTTTTTGGAGTAAACCAGCAGGGGTCTCACCTCTATTTGCCGGCAGGCCGTCAATCTCGTTGACCTGTTAAAAATTCACTCACTAACAAATTTCATTAGTATATCGACAAGGCGTTGAAAAAGGTTCCCCTTGCGGTTAACTTTAATTCAGCCGCAAGTTAACCGGATGACAAGAGAACGTTAAATCGTAAAGCATGCAGGTCTTTTCAGTCAACTTATTGCGCGAATGACACTAAATAATTTGACGAAACGATTATCTCGATGCTGAACAAAAAGGAACTTTCCACCGAAACCGAATTCGACCGATGGGAGTCACTGATGTCGCTGATGTAGAAGCCGGCCCGGTTTTCCCCAATCCAACACATCTTTTTTAAGGCAAACAGCAATGAGCGAGGCACACTATTACAACCGACTCTATGGTCTCCATGAATCCGGAGAAATAGCCTGCCGGAATTCGATCCACGATCTGGAAAAGGCGCTTTCCCGCGTTTCCCGGGTCATCCGGTATTTTAAACTGCACGTTCCGCCGAATGCCTGTGCACTCGATGTCGGCTGCGGCCTGGGATACTACTCCGAAGCCCTGCACGAACAGGGATTCCGGGTGACCGGAGTGGACATCTCCACCGTTGCCGTCGAGCGCGCCCGGCAGCGGTTCAGCGGACCCGCATTTTCAGTGGCCCAGTTTCCGGAAGATATCGAGGGATCTTTTGACCTTATCTGGTCGGTCGATATTACCCCGTTAAACACATTCGATATATCCGCGATCGGCGGCTTCTTCGAAGCCTGCCGCCGGCGCTTGAATCCCGGGGGCATACTCGTTATCGGCTGGCATACCGATTTCAGCGGTCAGATGATTCCGAACGAAAACTGGGCCGGCTGGGACATGGCGTTCATGGAAGACTTCTGCACCCGCTGGGGGCTGGAAGGGCCGGCCATCGTCGAGTGCAGAAACCGGCTGTTAAACGGACTGGCCATAACGCTCTGCCGGGCGGCGAAAAAATCCGCTCCGGTCTTCTTTGCCCTGAAATCCGGATAAGCGGTGTTCTCCTGATGTAGTCCGACTTCTTTTGTATGGGGTTATTTTCAGTCGGCTTTACATGCCATTGCCCATTTACCAATAGGTCGAAACTTTATAAATAATTAGTTAGAATTTAAACGAAAAATTACCATCATAAAAGAGAGGAATCGACCATGATCAAAAAAATTCTATTTCTGTTGATCGCCGGGATTATTTCCATCACGTCCATAACCGGATGCAAAACCACGGGTGAAATGACCGGGGAAGGCGTCGAGAAAGTTGAGGAAGGCGCCGAAGCCTTCGAAGAAGGATATGAGGAAGGCCGGGATTGATCGCACAACTCGTTTTTCCCGAATCGACATAACGGGTCCGCCCCTACATCCGCCCCTACAGGTGATCCGCTCCTATTGTAGGGGCGGACCTGCGTGTCCGCCCTTGCCGGGCAAACCTGTTTGATCAAGAATTTTTTCAACATGAAGTACATGAAGGTCTCATGAAGATCCATGAAGGGATTTTTAATCTTAAACCTTCAGGTTCTTCATGGTCTTCATGTATATCAAACCGCTTACAATAATCTCTGCAACGCCCGGCTTCCTTCCTGGCAACGCGACGCCGTTTGATGCCATCTATTTTTCTGCCTATGTTTTTTTCACAAGGTCGATTTTTAACCAAGCCTGACCCCCGACGGGTACCTGATGATATAGATCTTGATGATATATTCAAGGAGCACCCATGCCATCCGAAAAAAATTACACCAAGAATAAAATCAACGTCCTCGGGAAAAAAATGGCCTTTGTGGATGAAGGTGTCGGCGACCCCATCGTCCTGGTCCACGGCAACCCGACTTCTTCGTATTTGTGGCGCAATGTCATCCCCCACCTGCTCGAATACGGCCGATGCATCGCCCCGGACCTGATCGGCATGGGCGATTCGGAAAAGCTCGACCCGAGCGGCCCGGAATCCTACCGGTTCGTGGAACACCGCCGCTATTTTGAAGCGTTTTTAGACCTGCTCGATATCCGGAAAAATATTTTCTTTGTGGTGCACGACTGGGGCTCTGCCCTGGCGTTTGACTGGTCCCGAAGACATCGTGAAGCCATAAAAGGTATTGCCTATATGGAGGCAATTGTGCAGAATCTGACCTGGCAGGATTGGCCGGAACAGGGCCGGGAATTTTTCAAAGCGCTGCGTTCACCGGAAGGCGAGGAAATGATTCTGGAGAAAAACCTGTTCATCGAGAACATCCTGCCGGCAGCCATCCTGCGCAAGCTGTCGTATGGGGAAATGGCCGAATACCGCCGGCCGTTTTTAAATGCGGGCGAGAACCGCCGCCCCACCCTGACCTGGCCCCGGGAACTTCCGTTTCATGGGGAACCGAAAGACGTGGCAAATATTGTAAGGTCCTACAGGAAATGGCTTGAATATGCTCCCGTACCCAAACTGTTCATCTCAGCCGATCCGGGAATGATCCTGATCGGCCCCTTGCGCGAATACTGCGGCACGTGGCCGTACCAGCAGGAAGTGACCGTCCGGGGGCTGCATTATATCCAGGAAGATTGTCCGGATGAGATCGGTGCCGCTGTGGCGGATTTCATCCGATCATTGAACCAGCAACGTGTATAGTTTACAGGAACAGCATGATCAATTTTCAGCAGATTTTCGATTCCCTGGTGTACGCGTTTCAGGCGCATACCCTTCCGGCCGCAGGCCTGACCATCTTATTTGTCCTTTTATTGATCTGGAGACCCAAAGCGATCTTGAAAGTCATTGCCATTTTAATCACAGTCGGCATATTACTCTACATTATGGCCATGATTTTCGATGCGTTGAACCTCGGATTTTCCGAAAAGGGGAAAATGTTTCGAAAGGAACCCTGATCCGGTTTGATATGCCGCCCAGCTTTCTCAGCCAACACTTCCAATCAAGGAACGAGCCATGCCAAAGACGCACTCCTTTCCCCGGTTAATCCGCTGGTTGATCCTGTTTGCCGCCGTCCTCGTCACCGGTTGTTCCAGTGTCAAGTACGACATTTATGAAATGATGCTGAATTATGAGCAGAAAAAAGCGGGGCTGTCATCCGGGACGATCGAGGTAAACGATAAACCGATCGCATTTCTGGAAAGCCGGCGGGATAAGAACATGCAGACGGTGGTACTCATCCACGGGTTTGCCGCAAACAAGGAAAACTGGGTCCGCTATGCCCGCCATCTCACCGATGATTACCACGTGCTCGCCGTCGACCTGCCGGGTCATGGCGAAAGCGTCAAGCAATTCGATCTCGATTACGGTATCGACGATCAGGTCGGGTATCTCCACGAAATACTGGCGGCAAAGGACATTGAGCGGTTCCACCTGTCGGGAAATTCCATGGGCGGGGCCATCTCGTCACTCTATGCAGCGAGCTACCCGGATGAGGTCTTGTCGCTGACACTGATCAATCCCGCCGGAATTTACGACCATAAAAGCGAGTTGATCAAACGGCTCGAAGCCGGTGAAAAAAACCCGCTGATTGTAGAGACTCCTGATGATTTCGAGCGCCTGATGGAATTCGCCATGGAAAAGCAACCCTTCATTCCCTGGCCGATAAAAAGCATTTTTGCTGAAAAAGCGGTGGCCAACCGTGCGATTAACGAAAAGATCTTCACGTGTATCCGGGATACCGATCCGGATTATGACTTCAAAACCGAATGTACGAAAATCAGATCGCCGACCTTGATAATCTGGGGAAAAAAGGACCGGGTCATCGATGTCGGCAATGCCCGCGTCTTTGCAGAACTGATCCCCGGATCTCAAATGCGGGTCTTCGACGATATCGGTCACGCCCCGATGATTGAAATTCCCGGGACAACCGCAGACGTATTCAAGGCATTTATCTCATCGGCCAACCACAGCAGCAGCCTGACCCCATCCGAAGGAGACTGAAAGAATTTCTTCATGAAATACTGCACCCAATGTGGAAACCCCCTGATCTTTGAAATCCCCCATGAAGACGACCGGCACCGCCACATATGCACGGCCTGCGGGGTGATTCACTACGAAAATCCGAAAATGGTGGTGGGATGCATCCCGGAATACGGAAATCGTATCCTGTTGTGCCGCAGGGCCATCGAACCCCGGTACGGCAAGTGGACCATTCCGGCGGGATACCTGGAAAACCGAGAAACCGTCACCGAAGGCGCCCGGCGCGAAGCCTATGAGGAAGCCCGGCTCAACATGGGGGAACTGGTCCCGTACAGGCTTTACAACATCAAGCATATCAGCCAGATGTACTTCATCTTCCGGGGGCTGATTACCGATGAAACGTTCCGGCCCGGGATCGAAAGCCTGGAAGTCCGCCTGTTCGCCTGCGACGAGATCCCCTGGGACAACCTGGCGTTCCGGGTTGTCGCCGCCTGCCTTGAAAATTTCTTCAAGGACCGGGAATCCGGAGGTTTTTCATTTAAAATCGACGAGATCCTGCCGGATGATCAGTGAGACAAGGACAGAATTCAGAATTCAGGAGCCAGAATTCAGGAGTATATGAACCGGAAGTTGGAATGGTTCCCAAGCTCCGGCTTTACTGACTACTGGTCTGACTGGTTCCCAAGCTCCTGCTTGGGAACCCGGTTCCAGGAAGCTCCTGCTTCCAGTGTCTTTAAGACAAGCTTCACCGCTCACGCCGGAAACCACTTCGGCAAACAAGCGACACTCCCCGAACCGTCTATGCGGCGAAGGCCGCGAATGTGTATGAGGCGGCAGCCGTAATCCAGTCTTTTCTTGTACTACGCCCGCTGTCTTTCCGCTTCCGATTGTGGCAGGCCATGTTTTTCCGCCAGTTTTTCAAACATCCGGGCAATGCCGGCGCCCATTGCATTGATCGACTGCACGTTGAGGTTTTCATCCGCTACCTTGTCGAAATAAAGCTGGAGGTTCGAATCGAACCCCTCTTCGGCCTTCCAGTAGCAGATCATCATCGGCACCCGGGGCAGTGGATGCATTACCCTGGCGATATCGGCATCCAGGTGCTCGGTCGGCCGGGCGTTGAATATATCGAGCAGGTTCGTGAACAGTTCGATGTCCGTATCGGCGATTTTCTTTAATGGTTTTTCACACCGCTGGCGAAACAGCCCGTAACCCGGGCCGCCGTTTTTCAATTCCCTGAACGGGACCAACTGACCGGAAGGCGGCTTTCCGGCACCATCGATGATATAGGTCAGTATCGGCACAGCGATCCACGGGTTCGTGTGGATATCGGAGTAGAGCTTTCCATCGGCATCCACGCTGACATTCTTGCCCAGCACCTTTAAGGTGAGCCGACCGTTTTCATATTTTGCCCCCAGTCTATCCGCGGCAGCCGCCAGATCGACACCCGAAATTTTTTCCTGCAGCCGGTGCATGAACGCCTCGATCTCCTGCTCCGAAGTCCGGGGTTGTTCGACCGGCTGGCCGCCGAACGCCTCTGCGAGTTCTTTATCCACGCGGGGGCAGTCGGAAATCGGTTTTCTCCCCTTGAAAACGGCGGCGGCAAAGGCCAGGCACGTCGGCTCATTGCACTGCCGGCAATTGCTTTTATCGAACAGCTTTAAAATATCCATCGGGCTGCGTGCTTGTGGCATATAGACTTTCCTCCTCCAGATTTTTCATTTGTCCCATCTTACTCATTTGCAGCATAAATGCAAGTTCCGGAGTAACCGTTCAGCAAAAAAGGACGCATCGAGGCTCGGTATTGCAGGGTTGTGTAGGTCGGGATTCACATCCCGACGCTCGCTTGCACGAGGGCAAACACTTTATCGAACAAAACCCCCGGCCCATAAGTCGGGGCTTATCTGTCGGGTTGGAAACCCGACCTGGAGTTTGGACATTCTGCCCCACTGGAAGGGCGGGCGATTCGTGAATCGCCCCTACATTGTGAGGCAAGAGGTGTTACACAACGAATTGATCGGATTTGACAATTTGTGACAACGCCTAGTTACGCCATTGTACAATGATCTTCGTCGTAGGGGCGATTCACGAATCGCCCCCACAGTGTGAGGGCAAGAGGTGCTACAC
>JAGXHH010000033.1 GCA_024636355.1 Desulfobacteraceae bacterium
CCACCACCAGGTCGGCTCCCAACTGTCTTGCAAACCGAGCTGCTTCATAATTTGACGGAGTGTGTCCGAGTTTGGGACCGGAATGCCCCTCAGCTCCGATTTCGGCATTCTTGACCACAGACAGGCCTTCTTGCTGCAAAACGGCCGTAATCGGGTCATCTGAAAATTCTTGCGGATACGGCGCCTGCCCATTTGCCCACCAGTACCGGTATTGCTGGCTGTGGAGCGGCTTTTCGGCAATCATCAGCATGACGGTCGGCAACTGGTCCCTTCCGCCAATCCCCGCAGCAATCAGTTCCTGCTGGAACCGGTCCACCCGGATTGTGGCCTGGACCAGAACCTGGTAATGCTTGTCGGCCCGCAGTTCCCGTATAATTTTGTAGTCCTGGATGAACTCGTTGCGCCGGTTGATCAGCAGGTTGCCGATGGCTTCGAAATCGGCTGTCATTTCGGTCACCGACAGCAGGTCGGCCATGGCCGTCTGGACGGCAAAAGCCAGGCCATTTGAAATCGCCGCGGTTTTTGCGGCGTTCAGATCGCTGTAGATCCGGCTCTCACCGAAAGCAACGATCGTTTTCGGTTCGGGTGCCGGTTGCGCGCAAACGCCGGTGGTGAAGAAAAGCAGGAGGAAAAGGGCGATTGCCGCAGCAATGAATGGAATCGGATTCAATGGATGAATTGTTTTTTGCATGAGCTGTATCCTTGAAAATGATGTGGCATGGGAAGATAATGCGGTTTTGGCGGGAGGGGGCGGATACCCGAAATTCGCCCGGTCAGGTCCGCCGGTGAAGTGCGTAATCGGCCAGCAGGAAAAGCGTCTGCCGGGTTGGGGATGGTTCAAAATCCGCCAGGATTTCTTTTGCCGCTGACACATGGTGGGCCGCCAGTTTTTGAGCGTATTCAATCCCGCCGTATTTGTTGAGCAGGCGGGTCAATTCACTAAAATCGACCGGAGAAAAATCCGTGTCGGAAATGATGGCTTCCATGCGGGTGCGGTCGGCAGCCTCGGCATGTTTCAATGCGTGAATGACCGGCAGGGTCAGTTTGCCTTCCCTGAGGTCTGCGCCGACGGTTTTACCGAGTTCGCCGGAATCGGCGATATAGTCGAGAATGTCGTCGGCAATCTGGAAGACGATGCCGAGATGGCCGCCGTATTCGGTCAGGGCCTTTTCCCTGTCGGACGTCGCCCCGGCCAGTATGGCGCCGGTCCGGCAGGCTCCCTCAATGAGGATGCCGGTCTTGTTACGGATCACCGTCATGTAATCCTCTTCGGTGAAGTGGATGTCTCCCTTTCGCATCAACTGCAGAATTTCACCCTGGGACATGCCCTCGGTCATCTCGGAAACCACCCGGATGATTTTCGGGTTTTCGGTTTCGGCCGCAATGCACATGGCCCGGGCAAGCAGGAAATCCCCTACCAGAACCGTAATGGGAGCCCCCCAGATGGAATTGGCCACCGGTTTGCCGCGCCGCATGGACGCACCGTCTATGACGTCGTCATGGAGCAGGGTTGCCGTGTGCAGATATTCGAAAATGGCGGCGAATTTCGGGATAAACGGGTCCTCGTGTCCGCAGATGCGGGCGGAAAGCACGATCAGAAGCGGCCGCAGGCGCTTGCCTCCCGAAAATATGAGGTGTCCGGCTACCTGTTTTACCAGGTCCAGATGCGGGGTCAGATTGGCGTGAAGCGCCGTTTCGATTTCCCCCAGGTCCTGCTCCACCAACCCGAGCAGCTGCTGTTTCAAGCCGGTCATGCCGGTACTCCTTCAAGATCGTATTCGGTTGCATCCGTGATGCGAACGTTTTGGTATTGGCCAATTTCCAGGTTTTCGGCAAATACAACTGTAATGCCGTCGACCTCAGGTGCTTGAAAAAAGGTCCGCCCGGTGTAGACGCCTTCGGATTCCTTTTCTTCAATCAGTACGCAATAGGTGTTGCCGATTTTGTTCTGGTTATTTTCCGATGAAATATCGGCCTGGAGCCGCATGAGCCGGTCGAGCCGGTCGCGCGCCACGTCTTCGGGAACATGGTCGGGCAGGGCGTGGGACGGCAGGTCATCGGCATCCGAATAGATAAACGCCCCCAGGTGATCGAACTTTACGGCTTCAACGAAATCGAGCAGTTCGGCAAAATCCGCCTCGGTTTCGCCGGGAAACCCCACCATGACGGTCGTCCGGAGCGCCGCGTCAGGAACAGCGCTCCGGATGCGTTCAAAAAGGCCGCGCAACTGATGCGCATCCTGCCGGCGGCCCATCCTTTTGAGCACCGATTGGCTGACGTGCTGAATCGGGACATCGAAATAGGAGCAGACATTTATATGTGCCGAAATCGTCTGCAGCAGTTCATCCTCGATCCGGTCCGGGTGACCGTAAAGAAACCGGAGCCGGACATTGGAAACGCGTTGGGCCACCTGATGAAGCAGTTTTGCGAAATTGACGGGCGGGTCAAAGTCGCAGCCATAGGAAGTGGTATCCTGGCCGATGATGACGATTTCCTTGAACCCCGCTTCTGCAAGGGCTTCGGCTTCCCGGACGATGTCTTCCGTCGGCCGGCTCCGGAGCCTGCCGCGAAGTTTCGGAATGATGCAATAGGTGCAGTGCCGGTTGCATCCTTCCATTATCTTTAGATAGGCCAGGGGAAACGTGTCCTGGACCCGCATGGTCATATGGGTGTGAAGGGGCAGTGTGTCCGGCGAAGGCAGATGACAGGAGTTTGGTGGCAGCAGGCCGTCGACGGCGGCAACGATCCGGTCGTAGGCGCCCGTTCCCAGAAAAATATCGACTTCCGGCAGTTCGGCTGCCAGATGATCCCGGTATCGCTCCGGCAGACAGCCAGCCACGATCAGCTTCCGGCAGCTGCCGGCTTCCTTGTACCGGGCCAGTTCGAGTATGGTATCGATCGCCTCTTCGGTTGCCGCTTCTATGAAACCGCAGGTATTGACGACAATGACATCGGCGGCTTCCGGGTCGCGCGTGATGCCGTGACCGGCGGCCGCAAGGGAGCCGAGCATCGCCTCGCTGTCGACCTGATTTCGAGCGCAGCCGAGACTGCAAAGATAAATCATCATTGAAGGTCTAAACTCTTTGAAATTAAAAAAAGAATCCAGGAGCCAGAAGCCAGGAGCCAGAATAAAGTATTCGCCTTCTGTGACCTCTGGGTTCTCTGTGGTTAAGTCTGCTTCCAAGGAACTGGTTTATCCAACGGGGTTAACACCCCCCTTAAAAAACCTCTTTCGAATTGCGAATATGCGTTTTATTCCCCCTTCGAGGGGGGATTGGCACTTTTTTGACGCTTCAACACCGCTTCGGCAGGGGGGTGTGCATCGTTGGACGGAGCGAAGCGACATCCAATCTTCTGGATTCTGAATTCTGGCTCCTGGATACTGAATTTTTCGCTTCTCGCTTTTTCATTCTCCCGTAAAGACCGGTTTTCGTTTTTCCATGAATGCGGTCATCGCCTCCATGAGATCCTTTGAGGGAATAATGTTTGAACTGATGGATGCCACGTACTTGAGGCCTTCGTCAACAGTTTTGCCCACACCATAATTTAAGACATCCTTGGAGGCTTCGACGGCTAAAGGTGAATTTGCGGCAATTTCCATTGCCAGCTTTTCCGCTTCGGCCATCATCGTATCAAACCCGTCGTACACATCATTTACCAGCAGCATCTGCTTTGCCCGTCCGGCATCGAAATGCCTGGCGGTATAGGCCAGCTCCCGGGCGTACCCCTGGCCGACGATCTGCGGGATGCGCTGCAGTACGCCCACATCGGCCACAAAACTCACAGCGGCTTCTTTTAAGGAAAAGATTGCATCGGTGGTACAGATCCGGATATCACAGGCCGTGGCCATGTCAAGTCCTGCGCCGATGCAGTGGCCGTGAATGGCGGCGATAACCGGTTTGCGGCACCATTCGATGCAGCTGATGGCGTCCTGCAGGGCATGGATTTTTTTGAGCAGCCGCCACTTGACCCCCCCTTTTTGTTCGGTTTCCATCAGTTCGGGAAGTTCCTGGGCCATGCCCATCAGGTCGATACCCGCGGAAAAGCAGGGGCCTTTGCCGCTGATGATCACCGCACGGATCTCCTTGTCGGCATCCAGATCTTCGAAAATAGGAATGCTTTCCCGCCAGGCCGGCGGATTCATGGCATTTTTCTTTTCCGGGCGGTTCAGGTACACCCAGGCAATCGGGGGTTTCTTTTCCACTTGATAAAATTCGTAGCCGCTCATATTGCCCTCCCGTGAATAATCGTTAGAATGCTTGAAAAATTTTCCTGATCAGCGGTATAACAGTAAGCCTTCAGCGACAGGGTCGCTCAAGTGGCTAAAATTAAATTTATAACATATCATTTCATCCCGTATTTTTCACGAATATATTTTGATGACGCATCCAACCGATATCCGGGCCTTTCTGGACCGGCCGCTCACCATTGGCGGCCGCATTGTGGAAAACCGCTTGTTTCTCGCCCCAATGGCGGGATTCACCCATGTGGCGTTCCGTCAGCTGGTGGACGAATTCGGCGGCTGCGGTCTCCTGTTTACCGAAATGTGCAGCGCAAAGGCGCTTCCAAGCGAAAATTCGGCTGTATCCCAGGTGTTCCGCTGGCGGACTGCCGAGCTCCCCCGGCTGGTCTGCCAGATTTTCGGGGCCGAACCCGAAACAATGGCCGCGGCCGCCCGCAGGGTGGAAGCCGAAGGGTTCTTTGGAGTCGATATCAATTTCGGCTGTTCCGTGGCGGCGATCTGCAAGCAGCACGCCGGGGCGGCTCTCTTGAAAACCCCTGAAAAAGCCGTAGCCATTGTCCGGGCCGTGCGCGAGGCGGTTTGCCTCCCGGTATTCGTAAAGTTTCGTACGGGTTGGACCGATGATCCCGATTCGGCCGTGGAGCTGGCCCGACGGTTTGAGGATGCGGGCGCCGATGCCCTGGTATTCCACCCCAGGGTTTCCCCGGACCGCCGATCCCGTCCCCCGAAATGGGCGTATATCGGTCGGGTCAAACGGGCTGTGGATATCCCGGTTTTCGGCAACGGCGAGGTGTTTGACGCCGGCGACGTCAGCCGGATGTTTTCTGATACCGGATGTGACGGCATCTCCATCGGCCGCATCGCCCTGGCCCGGCCCTGGGTGTTTGCCGAGTGGACCGGCGGGTTCTTCCCGGATGCCGGAATTTATCACCAGGGTGCGCACCGGATGCTCGATCTGCTGGTCTGCCATTACGAACCGGTCGTCGCCATCCGCCGGTTCAAAAAATGGGCTGTTTTTTTTACGGCCGGTTTCAAATATGGCCACCGGTTTTCCGCCGTGATCCGGACAGCAAAAGATATTGCCGGAATGAAGGAGGCGATAGACGAGGTTTTCGGGTGCTGCCAGGAAATGACGGCCCGACCGAACATGAACCTGTTTCGTTAAGATACTTTACAAGCCATCGGATAAATGGCAGGATAGACAGTTTGTGTGACCTCCGGAAATAAAATGGCGCATTTTTTTATCTTTTTAAAACGTTTTTCCCGGGCGGACGGCCCGATGGGTCTGATATGAAAAACGGTTGTCAAGTGATGACAATTCGCGAAGATTTCGAAAAACGCGAGGAATCGTTTATTTCCTCCCAGGGGGCGCTCGCATCCCGGTCACGGGGTCGGCAGCGCGAAGAAATCCCTTGCCCGGTCCGGACGGTCTACCAGCAGGACCGGGACCGGATCGTGTTTTCCAATGCATTCCGGCGGCTCAAGCACAAGACCCAGGTGTTTTTATCTCCCCTGGGCGATCATTACCGGACCCGTCTGACCCATACCCTTGAGGTTGCCGAAGTGGCCCGAACCATCAGCCGGGCCATGCGGTTAAACGAAGACCTGGCCGAGGCCATCGCCCTGGGCCATGACCTGGGTCACACCCCTTTCGGCCACAGCGGGGAAACGGCTTTAAAGGAGATTTATTCACCGGATTTCCGTCACAGCGACCAGAGCCTCCGGGTCGTCGACGTGTTGGAGAGAAACGGACAGGGGCTGAACCTGAGCTGGGAGGTCCGTGACGGCATTCTCAAGCATTCCAAAGGTTTTGGTGATATAATACCTGCAGATCCGGGGGAGATGGCCGCCACCGTGGAAGGGCGGATTGTGCGGTTTGCCGATATTATCGCCTATTTAAACCACGATCTCGATGATGCCATCCGCAGCAGGGTTATTGCCGCCGATCATGTGCCGGAAACGTGTTCCCGGGTACTTGGCCGGAGCCATCCGCATCGGGCAACGACCATGATCCGGGATCTGATTTATTCCAGCCCGGTGGTGGACGGCCATCTCGAACTGGCGTTTTCAGGGGAGGTCTTTTCGGCCATGTCCGAACTGCGCCAGTTCCTGTATGAAAAAGTTTACCGATCCGAACAGGTTCACGGCGAATTTCTAAAATCCAAAAAAATCATATCGGAAATTTTCACCCATTTTTCCGAGCACCCCCGGCAGTTGCGGGAAAAACTCGCCGGCCTTGAAATGGCGGCTGCCTATTACAACGATGTGCCGGTGGAACGGATCATCTGCGATTATATTGCCAGCATGACCGACCGGTACCTGCTGAATCTTTACAGCGAAATCTTTGTCCCTACCCCACTGGTCTGAAGTATGAATGACGACGTAATCAAATTATGCCGACTGGCTGCAGGAGCCGGCTTTTTCGAAGCGATCGAAGAACTGTTTCAGAAGATGGACGACGCCTATGAGGCGGCCGCGTCCCATTATGGATTCGCCTGCAGCGGCTGCGAGGAAAATTGCTGCCTGACCCGGTTTCATCACCATACCTGGCTGGAGTACCTGTACCTGCACCGCGGGTTTGCCGGATTGGAAAACCGCTGCCAGGACCGGC
>JAGXHH010000034.1 GCA_024636355.1 Desulfobacteraceae bacterium
GGATGGACAATTTTCGGATCGAAATCATTCCCCAGGGATATCTTGCGCTGATTCACAACCGGGATGAACCGGGTGCCATCGGCAGCATCGGCATGACGCTCGGAAACCATAAGATCAACATTTCCCGCATGCAGGTAGGACGGGAACAGGACGGAGCAAACAACATCATCCTGCTGCGGACCGATACCCCGATCCCGGAAGCAGTGGTGGAAGAAATGCTGGGACTCGACAAGGTGATCTCCGTCAGAAAGCTGGAACTCTAATCGTCAAATGATCAAGGAGGTGGCGCCATGACGCATTCGGACAACCAAAATCAGGATCGAGATCAGAAACAGGGTTTCACCAAGGGTCAGAAAAAATGCCTCATGCCGGAGCTCAATTTCATGACGTTCCTGTTGTCGCTCAACTCCTCGGCACTGGTTCATCTGGGCATGGAAGCCGACCCGACCTCGGCCGCAAATATGAAGAACCTGCCGGTCGCCAAGCAGACCATCGACGTGATCGCCATGCTCGAGGAAAAGACCCGCGGCAACCTGACCGATGAAGAACGGCGTTTATTGACAAACATCCTCTACGAATTACGTTTGTTGTATGTAAAAGAAATCGGCTGCCAATAATCCGCGTCATTCCAGAGTTCACGCGGATTCGCATCGATGATTCCGAACGTGAATTGCGAATGTGGATTCCGACCCTGCATGCAAGAAGATGCCCGGGCGGAAACCTTGGAGTGCGAAGCAGACGAACAGATTACCTGTTTTACGAGGATACCGACGATCCGGCAGACATAGCTGAAGGCATGATAGACGAAACCTGAAGAAGGAGGCATGAACAGATGACACGCTGTCAAAACCGGTCCAGATGGATCGGCACTCTATTTTGTTGCGTCGCACTGATCACGTTCGGCGCAGTCCAGGTTCCGGGTCATGCCATTTCAGCAGCGGGAGCAAAACCCGTCGTTGCACCGAATAGTTTCACGGAGCTCGCCGATGCGGCCAGCCCGGCTGTGGTAAATATTCGTACCGTTAAAACCGTGGATAACGGCGGACAGGTTTTTCGCCATTTTTTCGGTGATCAACAAGGACCCCAGGGCCCGCAGCAAGGACCTCAGGGCGGACCGTTCGACGAGTTTTTCGACGGCTTCTTCGGCCAACAGGACCCGCGGGAATTTAAACAAAAAAGCCTGGGATCGGGGTTCATCATTGACAAGCAGGGTTTTATCGTCACCAACAACCATGTCATCAGCAATGCGGAAGAAATCCAGGTCAAACTGAAGAACGGCGATGAGTTCGATGCCAAAATCATCGGCTCTGATCCGAATACCGACATTGCCCTGATCAAGATCGAAGCAGACAAAGACCTGCCCCAGCTCAATCTGGGCGACTCCAACAAGGCCCGGATCGGCCAGTGGGTCATGGCCATCGGCAATCCGTTCGGCCTGGAGCATACCGTGACTGCCGGAATTATCAGCGCCAAAGGTCGGGTGATCGGTGCCGGACCCTATGACGACTTCATACAGACCGACGCCTCGATCAACCCGGGCAACAGCGGAGGACCGCTGATCAATATGGAGGGTGATGTCATCGGCATCGCGACAGCTATGGTGGCCGGCGGTGAAGGTATCGGTTTTGCCACCCCGTCTTCCCTGGCCAAAGACATCATCGGCCAGTTGAAACAATCCGGTGAAGTCACCCGCGGATGGATCGGGGTGGGAATCCAGGAGCTGAACCAGGAGTTGAAGGATTATTACGATGTCTCCAGCGGGGTTCTCGTGACCCAGGTATTTGCAAACCAACCGGCAGCAAAAGCCGGCTTGCAGCAAAACGACATCATCGTTTCCGTAAACGATAAAGCCGTCAATACCCCCCGGGAACTGTCCCAGACGATTGCCGAAATCGAACCGGGTAAAACGGCAGAGCTCGAAGTTGTCCGCAATGGCCAAGCCACGACCCTTGATGTTGAAGTCACCAAACGGCAGGAAGAAAACCTGGCCGGAATGCAGCAGGGGCAGGAAAAACCGCAACCCGGCGAACAAAAACCTGCCCGGGATGTCCTTGGGCTCGAGGTCAGCAATATTACGGATACCATTGCTCAGCGCTATAAACTCGAAGATACGAAAGGGGTGATCATCACCCTCATAGAACCGGGCAGCAAGGCATTTGAAGCCGGTTTCACCCAGGGAGATATTATACGGGAGATCAATCACCAGCCGGTGAACGCCGTGGAAGACTACCGGAAAATCGTCAAAGAGACCAAACAGGGAGATGCGTTATTCTTCTATGTCATGCGCCCTTTCCAGGGCATCCAGATAGTCAAAATCACAAGATAGGATGGCTATATCCCTTTAAAGACATGCTTTTAATGCGACATTTATATGCATGTTTTTTTTGCGCATGTACAACACGCTTCCTGATATGTAGTTCTACATAAGTTTTCGAACTTTTCACAGAACGTTCAAATAGTGTTTTTTATGCAGCCGATCGATATTGCCGCTCCTGCGAAGATCAATCTTTACCTCGATGTCGTTGGAAAGCGACCGGACGGTTATCATGAACTCATTACGCTGATGTGTTGCGTCGGAGTTTATGATACCGTCCGGTTGCGCTTTGACACCCCGGGGATTCGCCTTGCCTGCGATCACCCGGGGGTGCCGGACGATGACACCAATACAGCTCACCGGGCGGCCGCCCGGTTTTTTCATGCCGCAGGGATATCACCGGGAGTCGATATCCGCATTGATAAGAAAATCCCCATCGGTGCAGGCCTCGGGGGGGGGAGCAGTGATGCGGCAGCAGTGCTGACCGGTTTGAACCGTCGGTTCGGCAACCCCCTGTCGTATGATGTGCTCAAGGAGATCGCAAAGGGCATTGGAGCAGACGTCCCGTTCTTCATTAACGGTAAACCGGCCGTGGCAACCGGTATTGGAGACGTGCTGACCCCGTTTGACCGCTTAAAGTCGTATCCCGTCATTCTGATCTATCCCGGACTTGCCGTTTCTACGGCGGAAGTCTACAAAAAGTTGAATTTGGGATTGACAAAAAACGATAAAATGAATACAAAAAATATTTTTAAGTTGGACTGGGAAGGGGATGCACCGAAGCAACTTTTCAACGCTTTAGAATCGGTTGCTTTTCGTTTAAGTCCCCAAAGCGAAGACGCTAAAATAAAACTGCTGTCAAATAATGCGGCCGGAGCCCTGATGTCCGGCAGTGGTTCGACGGTGTACGGCATTTTTTCGGACGAAAAAAAAGCGGATCGCGCCTATCGGAATTTGATGAGTAATCGCCAATGGCTCATTTTTTATACACGGTTGCTCACGTAAATTCCCGGAGTTCGGCAAACTGATTTGTTGCTGGGGCGTCGTCAAGCGGTAAGACACAGGACTTTGGTTCCTGCATTCGGAGGTTCGAATCCTCCCGCCCCAGCCAATTTTTATGCGCAACCCTGTTTTTATTGTGCAGCCCAGGTGCGCCTTTTCCCGTTTATAAAGCGAAATACCTCTCCAGCGGTGGGCAAAGGGCGAAAGGGTTGCAGCAAAGCAGCATTTACTGATTATTATCCTCCTCGGCGGGGAGTTTTCTCTAAAAACCCACTCATATGGCGACGGACCGATGGGAAAGGAAAACGGATTCATCACATTCGCTGGCAATGCGAATCCCGAACTGGCTAAAGCAATCTGCGATTATCTGGACCAGCCGTTGGGAAACGCTAAAGTCAAACGGTTCAGTGATGGAGAAGTCCAGATCGAAATTGACGATAACGTCCGCGCAAAGGATGTGTTTGTCGTACAACCGACATGTCATCCGGTAAATGACAACCTGGTCGAGCTGTTGCTCCTCATTGACGCATTCAAACGCTCCTCGGCCAAACGCATTACTGCGGTCATCCCGTATTTCGGATATGCCCGGCAGGACAAGAAAGTAGCTCCCCGGGTGCCCATCAGCGCGAAACTCGTCGCCGATCTCCTGACAACCGCCGGCGCCAACCGGATCATTACCATGGATCTGCACGCCGGACAGATCCAGGGTTTCTTTAATATCCCCGTCGACAACCTTTTCGCCGCCCCCGTTTTGATCGATTACATGCGGCAGCGGTTTGACGAGGACCTGGTGATCGTATCACCGGACGCAGGAGGCGTGGAGCGCGCCCGGGCATTTGCCAAACGGTTAAACGCCGGTCTGGCTATCATAGATAAGCGGCGGTCTGCCCCCAACCAGGCAAAAGCAATGGCGGTAATCGGCCAGGTAGAGAACAAACGGGCGATCATCCTCGACGACATGGTCGACACGGCCGGGACGCTGACCGAAGCGGCCAAATCAATCATGGCCAATGGCGCACGGGAAGTCCATGCCTGCTGCACCCATGCCGTACTGTCAGGGCCGGCCATGGACCGGATCGAAAAATCACCCATCAAAACACTTGTGGTCACCGATACGATTCCACGGAAAGATTCTGAAAAGATCGTAGTTCTTTCTATTTCCAAGCTCTTCGGAGAAGCGATCATCCGCAGCCATAACGGCGATTCGGTGACCTCGTTGTTCATTTAATGATAAAGCTATTTAAATCAATGGAGGCATAAAAGTGGATTACGCAATACTTAACGCCAATACCCGGGAAACAGTCGGCAAGGGTGCTGCACGTGTCCTGCGGCGCGAAGGCAGAATCCCCGGGATTCTTTACGGAACGGGAACCGGCAATATCAAGCTTTCCGTGAATGCCCACGAACTTGAACGGATGTTCATCGATCCGAAATTTTCCCGCGGCCTGATTGACCTGGAGGTCAAACAAGACGGACAGCCCTACAAGAAAACCGTCATGATCAAAGAATTCCAGAAAGACCCGGTCAAGGCGCATTATATTCACATTGATTTTTTTGAAGTCCAAATGGATCAAAAGATTGCGACCATGGTCACCGTCAATACGGTCGGCACACCGAAGGGCGTCGATGAAGGCGGCATTCTCCAGATTGTCCGCCGTGAACTCGAAGTTTACTGCCTGCCCCGTAACATACCGGAGCAGATCGAAATCGATGTAACGGCTCTGGAAATGGGCGAATCGATCCATGTGGAAGATATTCCACTGTCAGGCGGCATTGAAATTCCCCATGATGTGAATTTCACGGTTGTCACTGTTGTCAGCCCGAAGATGGTCGAGCCCGAGGAAGGCGCTCTTGAAGAGGGCGAAGAAGCCGCAGATGGTGGCGCAGAAGAAGAATCGGCTGAAAGCGAATCCGAAGAATAAACTGTTTGCGGATCTGAGATCCGCTGTTTTGCCGGGAGAAAACCGTTGATTAAAGATACTGCTTCCCGGCTGGTCGTCGGATTGGGCAATCCCGGGCGCAAATATATGCGGACCCGGCATAACATCGGCTTCATGCTGATTGACAGGCTGGGTAATCATTTCGGGATTTCTCCGGACCAGACGAAATTCAAATGCCTGTTCGGACAGGGAATATACAGGGAAAACCGGCTGTTTCTCGTCCAACCGATGGATTTCATGAACCGCAGTGGTCCACCGGTTTTCCAACTGGCACGATATTTTAATATTTCGCTTGATGATACACTGATCATACACGACGATGTCGATTTAGATATTGGACGAATTAAAATCAAAGCGAAAGGAGGACACGGAGGGCACAACGGAATCAAGTCGATTATCGATGCCTTCGGGTCCGATAACTTCCCGCGGATTCGAATCGGTATCGGGCGTCCGGAACCACCTGTGGATGTCACGGATTATGTGCTCGGTAAATTCACTCCGGAAGAGCTGCAGAATTTAGAGCCGGTCCTCAAGAAGGCCGAGGATGCCGTCGAAACAGTCCTTAACAAAGGCACGACCGTTGCGATGAATCATTTTAATTGTTTAATTGATGGATAATGGATGAGAAAGATTGTGTAAGGTGCATTTTAATTAACTCACAGCGTTAAGGGAGGAAGTATGGAAGTTCTGATGCAAAACATTCCGCTAACTTGTACGATCGTAGGGACCATAGGAATTCTCTATGCCCTGATCGTCGCCGGTATGATCAAGGGAGCCCCCGCCGGCACGGAACGAATGGTAGAGATTGCCTCTGCAATCCAGGAAGGCGCTATTGCTTACCTGAACCGTCAGCTGAAAACGATCGCCATTGTTGGTGCGATCATTTTCATAATCATTTTTTTCAGCCTCGGCAAAGTAACCGCTGTCGGCTTCCTGATCGGTGCAGTGGCCTCCTATCTGGCCGGCTACATCGGGATGCGGGTTTCGGTCATTGCCAACGTCCGCACAGCTGAAGCTGCGAAAAACGGTCTTGCGGCCGGCCTGTCAATGGCCTTCCGTGGCGGTTCCGTAACCGGCATGCTGGTCGCCGGTCTCGCGCTGACCTCTATCGCCGGTTTCTATACCGTGGTCCAGGACGTCGTTCCCCTGGTTGCTCTCGGTTTCGGCGGCAGCTTGATCTCCATCTTCGCCCGGCTCGGTGGTGGTATCTTCACCAAGGGTGCAGACGTCGGAGCGGACCTTGTCGGTAAAGTCGAAGCCGGTATTCCGGAAGACGACCCGAGAAACCCGGCAACCATCGCGGACAACGTCGGCGACAACGTCGGTGACTGTGCCGGCATGGCTGCCGACCTGTTTGAAACCTATGCCGTAACCGTAGTGGCCGCCATGCTTCTGGGACACCTGTTCTTCCCCGAATCAAAAATGGCTCTCGAGTATCCGCTGATCCTGGGCGCAATCTCCATCATCGCTTCGATTATTGCCGTAGCATTCGTACGTCTCGGCAAAAGCGAATACATCATGGGCGCCCTGTACAAAGGGATGTTCGGTGCTGCGATTCTGGCAGCCGTCGCATTTTACTTCGTTACAATGGCCACCGTTACTGACATTGGAGGCATTCCGGCGATCAACCTGTTCTATTCCTCACTCGTCGGCCTCTTTCTGACCGTTGCAATCGTTGTTATCACCGAATACTATACCGGCATTTACGGTCCGGTAAAGCACATCGCCGAAGCCTCGACCACCGGTCACGGCACCAACATCATCGCCGGACTCGGCGTGAGCATGCAGGCGACTGCCGCTCCCGTCCTGGTGATCTGCCTGGGCATCGGTACCGCCTATCATTTCGCAGAACTCTACGGGATTGCCATTGCTGCTGTGGCCATGCTGTCGATGACCGGTATGGTTATTGCCATTGACGCATACGGCCCGATTACGGACAATGCCGGCGGGATCGCCGAAATGGCCGGACTCGACGACAGTGTTCGCGCCGTCACCGATCCGCTCGATGCGGTCGGCAACACCACCAAGGCCGTTACCAAAGGTTACGCCATCGGCTCCGCCGGTCTGGCCGCCCTGGTACTGTTTGCATGCTACACCCAGGAATTTGCTCTGCGTGGCATGGAAGGTGCTGAAGCCATCCGGTTTGACCTCAGTGACGTCAATGTTATTATCGGTCTGTTCCTCGGTGGCCTGCTGCCGTACCTGTTCGCTTCCATCGCCATGAACGCGGTGGGTCGCGCCGGTGGCGCCGTTGTTGAAGAAGTCCGCCGCCAGTTCCGGGAAATCCCCGGCATCATGGAAGGGACTGCAAAGCCGGATTACGGCGCATGCGTCGATATCGTGACCAAGTTTGCCCTGAAAGAAATGCTGGTTCCGGCACTGCTTCCGGTCATCGCGCCGCTGCTCGTCGGTTTCCTTCTGGGCAAAGTCGCCCTGGGCGGCTTGCTCATCGGCAGTATCGTCACCGGTATTTTCGTGGCGCTTTCGATGACCACCGGTGGTGCTGCATGGGATAACGCCAAAAAATACATTGAAGACGGTTACTTCGGCGGCAAGGGAAGTGATGCTCACAAAGCCGCGGTTACCGGCGACACTGTCGGCGACCCCTACAAAGATACCGCAGGTCCGGCCGTCAACCCGATGATCAAGATCCTCAACGTGGTTGCTTTGCTGATGGTTCCGTTCCTGATGTAACTGTTTTATGAATTAAAAGTAGTACTTAAAAGGGCCGGTGATTTTTACCGGCCCTTTTTTTGTTGCTATCTTTTCCCAAAATTGATATGGTCAACTTTTCGGAATAAAGATTGCATTCATAAACAGGTGTTGGTGAAGCAAATGGCAAGTAATGCACAGATAGAAGAACATACGGCTAAAGGATTTCACGTAGGAGCTCTCGCTGTTTATCCAGCCCACGGCGTCGGTCGAATCGAGTCAGTCGAAATCCGGGTTATCAATGGCGCCAAACATGAATTTTATATCATGAAAATCCTTGAAAACGGCATGGTCATCATGATTCCGACCATAAACGTCGACTCGGTCGGACTGCGCACGGTTATAGATGAAACTGAAGTCCCGGCGATCTATGACGTCCTGAAAGTAAAGAAAGAAGATATTCAGGACAACCAGACATGGAACCGCCGCTATAAAGAGTATATGGACAAGATCAAAACCGGATCATTGTTCGATGTGGCGGAAGTGTTCCGCGATCTCTTCCAGTTGAAACTGACAAAAGACCTCTCCTTCGGAGAAAGAAAGCTTCTGGATACCTCAAAGAGCCTTCTGCTCCGGGAAATCTGTACAGCAAAGAATCAAGATGAAACGAGTGTCTGGGAAGAAATCGAATCCTTTTTCGGCGATTACGGGATATCCCCAGAACCATCCGCATAAATGAACCAATCTCATTTCGAACCACGTGATCTGGTCAATATCACCGTCGGCACGGATGAAGAGGGTTTCCGGTTCGATCATCTTTTGGCCGCCCGGATTCCGGGGTGCTCCAGAACACAAGCCGGCCGGAGCATTCGCTCAGGCGCCTTTACGGTTAACAATACCATCCGGAAACCCGGATTCCGGGTCACCCCCGGAGATCGGGTGACCGGAACACTGCCTCCTGCCGAAACGCACCCCTTTGTTCCGGAGCCTGTCGAACTCGATATCATTTACAGCGATGCGGCATGCATCGTCTTAAACAAGCCCCCGGGTCTGGTGGTACATCCGGCTCCCGGCCACAGTGGCGGCACCCTGGCGCACGGCCTGATTTACCACTTTCCGGAACTCGAATCTGTCGGATCATGCTCCGAACGGCCCGGCATCGTTCACCGGATCGACAAGGATACATCCGGACTACTGGTGGTCGCCAGAACCCCCGAGGCATATCAGAAGCTTATTTCCCAATTCAAATCCCGCACTCTGAAGAAAACTTATCTCGCTTTTGTATACGGTGATCCCCGGGACGATTCCGGCCGGGTTACCCTGCCGATCGCCCGTCATCGGGTGAATCGGAAAAAAATGGCTGTCGGCGATGACAACCATGGCCGGCCTGCTGAAACGCATTGGAAAGTTCTGATGCGATTCGGTGGCGTAAGCCTGCTGGAATTCGATATTAAAACCGGCCGCACTCACCAGATCCGTGTGCATTCAGCAAGTCTCGGACATCCGGTGGTCGGAGATCCTGCCTATGGATTCCGCAACCCGATGCGCACGTTTTCGCTTAAATCGGAATTAACGGGATTGATCAGGCGCCATGTGAAGCGCCAGATGCTTCATGCCGCCAGAATTGAATTGGCCCACCCCCTGACGGGCCAGGCATTAGACTTTCATGCCCCGCTGCCGGAAGACATGGCAGCCTTCCAGGAAGCACTGCAAAGACACTTGGGGGGTGATGATGACGGGCGTGCCGGCGTGTAATCGGCTTTCGCAAAGCCTGGTGAGACCGCAGAGGGCTCAGAATAAATATCCTGGCCCAGAGGACCAGGTTTTGGTTGCCCTTGAAAGGGGCTATATTCCCCTGGTCCATTATAAAAGAATCCAGCTTCTGTTGTTAAAACGATGGACCGCGGTAGCCTACACACACCTACGTATCGCTTTTCTTTCGTTTTATTTCGAGTGTGCAGCGTTGTTCCTGCTTATTGAAGGTCATGACGATCTCATCATTTTCCGTTTTTTCAGACGCCAACTGCCCATAGCGTTTTTTGATCCGCTTTACGAACGCGTCTTTCGATTCCGGTATGCCGTTTTCACCGAACTGCTCCAGCTTCTCCCTCTGAAGGTTCCACAACCGATCCACTGAATAAATAGAACGCTGCTGATCTGCTTCCGACTCGGCTTTTCCGGCGCCGGTGTCCGTTTTTGCAGTTCTGAGATTCCGTGCGTTTTCACGCCGCATCATTTCAGCATTGTCCCACAACTGGCGCCAGGCCCTATGGTAGTAGTGGACCTTCCACTGGAGATTGTCCAGCACCGTTTCCAACTGCCGGTTCGATATCGAGGGATCGATGCGGAACATCTGGATCTTCTCCACAAACTCCTGATGGCGAGGATGCGGCTTGTTCTCCCGATCCGCCAGGTAGGCTCGGACCTTTCCATCCATGGCATCGACTTGTCGCTGAAGGTCCATCAGTTCGGCTTGCAGCTGTTTTCTCCGCTGTTCAATAGTTGTCGCCATCGTTTTTTCCTCTGAAAATCGTAACCCTTTGTATCCCTATCCATTGTTGTTCTATTGTCTGTTCTATGAAAAGAGCACAAACAGTCCGAATTGTATGAATATTCATATTGCTATCAACTTTTGCCCCGATTGTAAAGTCCCTCTTTCCGCCATAAAAAAAACCGCAGTGGATTTTCATATCCCCTGCGGTTTTAAGTTTAAACTTTTTTACGTCGCTGTTCTTGGATAATGCCTCGGTGATTACACTTCTGTGGGTCAGCCGGCATCCACATTCTGTTCTCGCAACTGATCCGGATCATAACACAGACGGCAGCAATTCAGGCATCGGCTTGATTCCCTCAAGGCATCGGCTTCGCTGATGACCAGATCGACTTCGACGAAATTGTCGATGCGTTCGCTGACCGACAGCTCCGGCATTTCAACGCGTTTGCTCTTTTCAACCCCTGGCACCGTATCAAAAATCGATTCATCGATATGTCGCTGCGACAGCAATGCCCGGGGTACGCCGACTACCGGTTTTCCCTTTAGGAACTGATCCATCGCACGAGCGGCCCGACGCCCACCGCCGATGGCAGCTACAACAGTGGCGGGACCGGTCTGCGCGTCGCCTGCTGCAAAAATGTAAGGTACATTTGTCTGGCAGGTTTCCGGGTTGACTTCAAAGGTATTCCAGCGGGTGATGTCCAGCTCGTCCAGGCGGGTGCCTTCCTTTCTGAACGAAAGGTCAGGCGACTGTCCGATTGCCGTAATAATCATGTCGACTTCAAGAACGGTTTCCGATCCGTCCACCGGAACCGGACGGCGGCGACCACTGGCATCCGGCTCGCCAAGCTCCATTTTCAGGTATTCCAGGCCGGTGACATTTCCATCGCTGTCGGCAATGACCTGTTTGGGTGCGGCCAGGAAGACAAATTCGATCCCTTCATGGTCGGCTGCAACGATTTCAACCTCATTGGCCGGCATTTCATTCCGGGTTCGGCGGTAGACCAGGTAAACCTTTTCCGCACCAGTTCTAACCATGGTGCGGGCACAGTCGATGGCTGTATTGCCGCCACCGATAATGGCAGCGCGCTTGCCGAGTTTAATCGGTTTATTGTTTCCGATGCGGGCAAGAAAATCAATCCCGGTAAAGCAGCCTGCATATTCCTCTCCGGGAATTTGCAGGTTGTAATCGTCCCAGGCGCCGACGCCAAAAAAGACCGCATCGAATCCGGCGCCGATCAGTGACCCGAGATCGAAATCAACGCCCATCTTCACATTCGTATGATGGTCAATGCCCAGGTTCAAAATACCTTCAATCTCCCAGTCGAGGACCTTTTTGGGCAGACGGTACTCGGGAATACCGTACCGGATCATACCTCCGAGTTTCGGCATCGCCTCGAAAATAGTCACCCCGTGTCCCAGTCGACGCAGAAAGAAAGCGGCACTCAACCCGGCGGGGCCGCCACCGATAACCGCAACCCGCTTGCCTGTATCCGGGGCCACCGAGATCGGAAACCGTTTGCCGGAATTCATTTCTAGATCGGCAACAAAGCGCTTGAGCTGGTTGATGGAAACCGGATCATCCTCAATGGATCGCCGGCAATATTCTTCACAGGGATGGGGACAAACGCGGCCGCATGCAAGAAGCAGCGGATTGCGCTCACGGATCGTGTTGACCGCGGCCTCATATTCGCCGCTTTTAATCTGGGAGATGTACCTTGGAATATCGATTTCAGCCGGGCAGGTCTGCTGACACGGCGCCAGTGCATCATCATCTGTGTTCAACCGGAGCAGGCGCTGGGACATGGGCCGGACTTCCACGATGGTTTTCGGGCAGACCTGCTCACAGGCGCCGCAACCGACGCACTTTTCTTTATCGACTTCCGGCACGCCGTTATCGTCTATTTTAATGGCATCGAATTTACAGGCACGAACGCAATCACCGAAACCCAGGCAACCAATAGTGCAATCGCGTTTTCCACCGTAGAGCGAGGCCACGGCATTGCACCGGTTCAATCCGTTATAGAAAAACCGGTCTGTAGCACGATTTCCACCGGAGCATTCATTGTAAGATAGCAACGCTTCTGCAGCACCCGCTTCAGATCCGACAATCTGTGCGATAGCGGATACATTCTCAGGTCCGATGAGTATGCAGGCGCTGGCTGGCGCCTTACCGGTAACAATCCCTTCTGCAGCAGCCGAACAGCCTGCCATTCCGCAACCACCGCAATTGGCGCCGGCAAGGAGATTTTCCACCTGGGAAATCCGGGGATCCTCGTATACATAAAAGACTTTTGAGGCAAGGCTCAGAGCAACACCACAAGCACCGCCCAAGCCCAATGTAAATAAAATCGCTGAAAGCACGTCAAGGCCCTCTTCTAATTCTCTTAAATTTTATGATGAAATGTTTGCAGCTCCATCAATATTGTACACCCGGCTTGACATGTCAAGCCGGGGCTCAGTTCAGGTCGGTTCTTAGACAAGCCCCTGGAAACCGATGAAAACCAGAGCGACAAACCCGGCGGTGATTAACCCGATCGAAGTGTCCTGGAGGGGCTTGGGAACCCGGCCAAGGATGATTCGTTCCCGTATACCGGTAAACAGCACCAGAGCAACACCAAATCCGACCGCGTAGGCGAGCGAAGATACTACGGCTTGCAGGAACGAATACTCTTCCTGGATATTGATCAAACAGACACCCATTACGGCACAGTTTGTGGTAATCAGCGGAAGAAATATTCCGAGACCCGCATACAGGGCGGGAATCGATTTCTTAAGAAACATTTCCACAAATTGAACAAGCGAGGCAATGACCAGAATAAACGCAATCGTTCTAAGGAACTCGATATCCAGCCGCTTCAAGAAATAGACGTCGATGAGCCAGGTGATAATGCCGGCCATGGTAAGAACGAAAACGACGGCGCCGGCCATGCCGATGGCGGTTTCCATTTTTTTCGAGGTACCGAGAAAAGGGCAGTTGCCCAGATACTGGGCCAGCAAAATATTGTTAATGAATATGCAACTGATGACCAGTACAAGAAGATCGCCCATACCAATTTCTCCTGTTTAATGAAGCCTTATCGATGGAACCATGCGTTTCGATATAGGCTTTAACTTGCAAATAACGAATCGGAATCAAACGTTGACAATAATCCGAGTTTCTATCGTTTCCCCAGCATATTCATGAAGCACAGCATTAAACCGAGAGAAACGAAGGCCCCGGGCGCTTCCACCATGAAAGCGAAAGGCTGGAATCCGGGTCCAAACATGGCATGACCCAATAAGGTTCCGCTACCAAGGAGTTCTCTCACGGCGCCGAGTGCACCCAGTGCGAGGGTAAAACCGACACCAATGCCGAGTCCGTCGGCAACGGATGGGAAGATCGGATTTTTAAATGCAAACGCTTCAGCACGGCCCAGCACAATGCAGTTGACGACGATCAGGGGGATGAAGATCCCGAGCGCCTGGTACAGCGGGTAGGTATAGGCCTGCATCATCAATTCGACCACGGTCACGAAAGTGGCGATGATGATAATGAAGCACGCGATCCGAATCTTGGGCGGAATAATATTGCGCAGTAGGGAAACCAGCAGATTGGAACACAACAGTACAAAAGTGGTTGCCAATCCCATACCGATACCGTTTTCAACCGATTTCGTTACCGCCAGTGCCGGACACAATCCCAGAACCAGCCGAAACGGTGGAATTTCCGTCCACAGCCCCTTAATAAATTCCTGACTGATTGTCTTTGCCATTTAATTTACTCCTAACCGGTAAAGGATTTCGCCTTGTCTTTGATTTCTGACTGGTGCTGTTCATAAAATACCTGAGCCTTTCGAACAGCAGCGGTTACCGCGCGAGACGTGACCGTGGCGCCGGACATGGCGATAATACTGCCGCCGTCCTTATTCACCTTGGGTTCGAAAGTGACATCAAGACCCACGAATTGCTTTTTAAAGTTTTCATCCTTTTCAACCAGGGAACCGACACCGGGTGTTTCGTTATGGGTGGTGACGCCGATACTTTTGATTTTGTTCGTCTCGACATCAAATGCCACCATAATGCCGACAGGACCGCCATAACCGGCGGCGTTGGTTTCGAAAGCGACCACTTTGGGAGTGCCGTTGTACTTACCGACGAAGAAATTCGTCTGTTCGTCTCCGGCCGTAATCGTAAAACGATCGGAAATCGGATCATTGGAAGCACCTTCCATAATCTTCAGGATCGCGGGTCCCTGGACGAATTGGAGCACCTGTCCCTCGATTCGATCCTCGGTACTGTTTTTGATCGCAGCAAGCAATCCTCCTGACAAGCTGCTCAATACCGTCAGGACGACAACCATCTTAATCATATCACGCATAGTTCATAACCCTTCTTTTCGCTTTAGGCCGGATTTTATCGATAATCGGATTGACCAGATTGATCAGAAGAATAGCATATACCACACCTTCGACATGGGCGCCGCTGTTTCGGATAAGCACGGTCATAATACCGCCCAGAAGACCGTATATCAGCATCGGAATAAAATTGACCGGAGACGAAGAATCCTCGGTGGCCAGAAAAAAGGCCCCAATAAGGGTAAATCCCGTCAGCAGGTGAAATGCGGGACCGGCATAAAGCTCCGGGTTGGAAAGATTGAAAGCCAGGGCGGTCAATCCCACACCGGCCAGGAAGGCCACCGATATTTCCCATCGGATGTAGCCGCGGATAATCAGGTAGATTCCGCCGATGATCAACCCCAGTCCGAATGTAGCGCCGATGCCTCCGACCTGTCGGCCCAGCAGCATATCCATTATAGAAAAGGACTCTATGGCGGAGGGACCGTAAGATTTAAAAAGCACCAGCGGATAAACCGGGTTGAAGTCAAACTGATAGTTGACCAGAGCCACATTGTAGTCAAAGTGCTGCGGCCATGCGATCATCAGTACGGCAAAAGAAACGATAACCGGGTTGAAGGGGTTGCCCCCGAGACCGCCGTAAATCTGTTTGCCGATAACCACCGCAACAAACGTTCCGGTTAGGACCACCCACCAGGGTGTCGTCGCCGGCAGCAGCATGGCAAACAGGAGACCGATCAAGGCCGCATTGCCGTCGCCGATAGAGGTCGGTTTTCGCACGGCCATATTCATGACCAGTTCCCAGATCATGGCCGTTGCCACAGAAAAAGTCACCACGGCCACAGCCGGAATGCCGTAGTGCAGCAGACCTGCAATCACCGCAATCAGGGCTGCAGCAAAAATTTGGTAGTATTTGGTCGAAACCTTGCTTCCGGTATGCCAGAATGGGGCATGGGATACCGTTAATTTCATCCGATTAGGCATTCTCTTCCTCCGCGGCTTTCATGCGTTCAAGGGCATGCTTCGCCAGTCTGATAAACTGAAAGATCGGAATCCGGGCTTCACAGACAGACGTGCAATACCCGCATTCAATACATGCATCCAATTCGGCCTGTTGTTCCGCCTGTTCGTACTCGCCGGCATCGAGATACCGGATCAGTTCATTGACCGGCACATTGGTGGGACAGACCCTTACGCACTGTCCGCAGTTGATGCAGGGTGTATCGGCGCTGAGGACGATCTCTTCCTGGTCCTGTATAATGATGGTATCCGTGTCCGGCTGAACCGGATGATCCAGCGAATAAATGGCGTTGCCGGTCATCGGACCCCCGAAAATGATCCGATCACCTGTTTTTACGCTCTCGCCCAGTGTTTCCAGGATATCTTTCACATGCGTCCCGATCGGGGCGGAAACCAACTGCCGGCTGCCGTCCTTTTTGACAAATGTGAGATGCTTTTTGAGCGGAAGCTGACCGGTTTTAAATGCCACCCCGATCTGCGCTGCGGCCTCTGCGGAAAAAAAGGCAATGCCGCTTGATCTCGAAGATCCCAGATCGGTCAGCAAATTCAATACAACCAGGGCGGGATGTGCTGACGGATACGCATTGCCGATCGACTTTACGCCGACGCCGGCTGCCCCTGCCGCCTGGACCAGGTGTGAGGGGACGACCAGTATGACGTTCTGAATACCGGTGATTTTGCGCAATGTATCCATACCGGTTTTTACAGAGGCGATTTCGTTCTTTACTATTGACTGGTTCGTGACGGTCAGCAGGTCCTGGTCCGCTCCGATGACGACGATGGTCTTGACCGGCCTGCCCGCATCCATCAACTGGTCAAAATCAGGTTTTCCCGGTAATGCAGCCAGAAATGCACCGGCGGTTTCAAGGCTCGGCGTCTGCATCGCTTTGCCGAAGGCATCATCGGTCCGGCCATCACCTGCGACCCGGATCGTCACCGAGGTCATCTGTTTTCCCATGATCCCGAGAAACGGCATGATGGCATCGATTTTTCCCGCCACAGGAGAAACGGCGTACGCTTCTGAATCCGGGTACATCCTAAGCTTTTCCCCACCCATGACCTCATCGCCGAGCTTCAGCAGGGCGGTCGACGCTTTTTCAAAAGGAACATCGATAAAAAGCGTGATCTTTTCCCCGGGTGCGACAGAGACCGTTTCCGGCTGAGCGTCCTCAAGGATTTCATATGTAAGCTTCGGGGGAGCGATTCCGAAAAATGACCTTTTTTTCATGGATCATCAACCTTTGTTTATCTTTACTGATTCACCGCAAACACGACCACTTGCGGCGTCAATTATCATCGGCTAGTAGCCGTGACAGCCGGCACAATCCTCATTATCGGGTCCAGCGCCATTTTCCGCGTGGCAATCGATGCACTGGGTGTGGAATGCATCGGTCCGACTGTGCGGCTGATGGCAGGAATTGCAATCGGCTTTGACCGGTCCGGCACCCATATCGCTGTGACAGCCGATGCACTGCATATGTGAGGCTTCCGCCATGGTGGGTATCCCGGCATCGGGCATATGGCAGGAACTGCACTGCTGCGGATCCATTCCCATGTCATCCATCTCGTGATGGCACTGTGCGCAATCCAGCCCGTAATATTCACTGTGCTCCTGGTGATTAAACAGCCCGTTTTCACCAAACGCCGGAAGGTGCTCGCTCTCACGGGTATGGCAACTGCCGCAGGGCGCTTCCTTGGCGCCTGCTTCCTGTGCGATTTCATGATGACAGTCGGTGCACTGGAAACCATAAATATCCACATGGGTGACATGGTCAAAAAGGACATCCTGGCCAGCGGCCTGAAACATTATCCGTACAGGCGTCTCCGGCTTTTCTGCGGAGAACGCACCGTAACAGATGACACCGACAACAAGGCAAACCACTGCAATGGCATAGGCAAATTTCAATTCGAACTTGTCAGACATTTTCGGCTATTTCCTTTCAAGGGACGGACATTCCGGTTAGGTATCCGGCAACAATGGGGCTTTAAAAATTGATGTTTTTAATGCCGGCCGCTTTCAAAGCGCCCGTTTTATATCCATTCCGCTGACTTCTCGAGTTTACCCGGCCTTTTAAAAAACGAGTATCAGGCGGAAATTCAAACTACCGTATTTAGTACCTCGGACTCTTTTTGTCAAGTCCTTTCAAAGGCGCTTGCCCGCGATATTGCGCGAGCACACCGGCAATTCCGGAAACAACGGCAATCCGTTTGAACGCCCGTTCCAACAAGGCAAAACGATTCGCTAAATACGTTTGGACAGGATTTTTTAATAGACGATCAGTCGGCTTTCCGTCTTAAAAATGTCGGCACATCGAGCATGTCAAGATCCACGTACTCATCGTAGCCGTTGCTGACCTTTTTGCGCTCCACGGACGCAGTCGCGCACTCGGCTGCCTTTTCGGCCTTGTTCTTCCGGATACGGTAATAGGTCGGCTCTTCAAGCTGTTTTTCAAATGTCCGGTCTTCATTGGTATAGTCCCGGACCTTGCCCCGCGTGATCTCCTTGAGTTCCCGGATTGCTTTTTTGGGAATGTGCATGCTCTTGTCGTTTACATCCCCTATGCCGGTTGCGATCACCGTAATGCGCATCTCATCGCCGATCGAATCATCCATGGCGGTCCCCCAGATGATTTCAACGTCATCGTCGCCGATTTCGTTGTAAATCCGCTCCGACGCCTCGATCGCCTCTTCCATGGTCAACTCGGAATTGCAGGTAATATTCATCAGGACGCCTTTGGCCCCGCTGATGGAATTGTCCTCGAGCAGCGGATGGGAAATGGCTTTTTCCGCCGCCTCGATGGCCCGGTTGTCGCCGCTGGCGATCCCGATACCCATAATCGCCATACCGGACTTGGACATGATGGTTTTGACATCGGCAAAATCAAGGTTAATCAGGCCCGGATGCATGATCAGGTCGGTAATCCCCTTTACCGAATGGACAAGGATTTCGTCGGCCATCTTGAACATGTCGATCAGGGTGGCGTTTTTTTTGGCAAGCCCCCGCAGTCGATCGTTGGGTATCGTGATGACCGTATCGGCCATTTCTTTTAACTTGGCGATGCCGTCATCGGCCTGCTTGCTCCGTTTGCGAGCTTCGAACTTGAACGGCTTGGTCACGACGGCAACGGTCAAGGCGCCCAACTCCTTGCAGATTTCTGCAATTACGGGAGCGGCCCCCGTTCCCGTACCCCCGCCGAGTCCGGCGGCGATAAAGACCATATGGCTGTCGCGTAATGCTTCGCGCAGCACATCGGCCGATTCATATGCCGCATCCCGTCCGATGCTCGGATCAGCGCCGGCGCCCAGCCCTTCGGTCAGTTTCTCGCCGAGCTGAATCTTGGTATTTGCCTTGGCGTGGGCCAGCGCCTGGGAATCTGTATTGGCCACTATAAACTTCACGCCCTGGAGGTTGGAAGCAATCATGTTGTTGACGGCATTTCCGCCGCCTCCACCGACACCAATGACTTTGATTTTTGCAGAATTTTCAGTTTCCAGATAGGTAAAATCCATTGTTTTCCTCCTGTCCCTTGTTGGTTGGGTTCTCGCCTTGCTGTCGGTTTGCCGTATGCTCAGATCCGCCACCCGCCGGCTGCAGATGCTGCAATACTAAATAACTTCCCGGAACCACCGTTTCATCCGGTCCATGATCCGGTGGAAAATATTGGTGTCCCGGATTCGGAACTTCTTGCGCTCTTTGTCTTTTGCCCCGTAGAGGACCAGCCCCACACCGGTGGCGTACATCGGATTGTTGACCACATCGACCAGACCGCTGATGCCATGGGGACGGCCGATCCGAACCGGGACCTCAAAAACCGATTCGGCGCTTTCGGCAATACCGTCGAGCATGGCCGCACCGCCAGTGAGGACGATTCCCGATGAAATCTCCTCCTTCATGTCCGAACGCTGGATTTCGCGCTTGATCAGTGTAAAAATTTCCTCCACCCGGGGCTCGAGGATCTCCGCCAGAATCTGCCGGGGCAACTGCCTTCCTTTCCGTCCGCCGACATCGGGCAGGTCGATGGTTTCATCGCTTTTTATTTTGTCGACAAGGCAGGTGCCGTAATTCACTTTGATCCGCTCGGCCTCCGCCATCGGCACCCGAAGGCCCACGGAGATGTCATTGGTCATGTTGTTGCCGCCCAGGGAGAGCACAAACGTGTGGCGGATCGTGTTGCCTGAAAAAATCGCCAGGTCGGTAGTCCCCCCGCCGATATCGATCAAGCCGGTGCCGACTTCGCGTTCCTCAGGGGTCAGGACCGACTCGCACGACGCGATCGGCTCCAGTATGATGTCGCAGACATCGAGGCCTGCCTGGTTGGCGCATTTGACAATGTTCTGGGCCGATGTCACCGCACCGGTGACGATGTGGATTTTGGCCTCGAGGCGAACACCGCCCATGCCGACCGGATTCTGAATGCCGGATTCTCCATCGATGATGAACTCCTGGGGGAGCACGTGGATGACCTCCCGATCCATTGGAATGGCCACGGCGCGCGCCGCTTCGATCACCCGGTCGACATCGGCCTGAGTGATTTCCCTCCCCTTTATGGCGATGACGCCATGACTGTTAAACCCGGTGATATGGCCGCCGGCAATGCCGGCATAGACGGCCGAGATTTCGCACCCGGCCATCAGTTCGGCATCCTGCACCGCTTTTTTAATGGAATCGACCGTGGAGTCGATATTGACCACCACGCCCTTCCGCAAGCCGACCGAGGGGTGACTGCCGATTCCGATGATGTTGATCTTGTCGCCCGATACTTCGGCAACAACCGCACAGATCTTAGTTGTACCGATATCCAGACCGACAACGAGTTCTTCCTGCTCCTTCACGTTACTCCTCCTTTTCCCGCGATGATGTTTTCAGTCACGGGTCTGGCCACAATGCGATCCGGGTTCCTGAGATCCAGAGAATAAAATATCTGCTTTTGTTCCGTCCGATTCAGATGATCCGAAATTCGGGTGAATCGTTGGTATTTCTTTTCAAAGTCGCCGTATCCCAGCTCGATGACACTCACCGGGGATTCGGTCCGCAAGGTCAGCCCGATTTCCCGGTCGACTATGATCTGGTCGATGCGCTCGTTGTTCAGAAGATGCGCCCGATCACTGCCTAAAAGCAGCACGTCCATGACCGCATCAAACACCTGGCTCCCCGGTTTGCCCTCCATCCGCCAGTCCAGATAATCGATGCCGGTAATAATCGGCAGTTGTGCAAACCGTCCATGTTCGGTTTCCTTGAAAATCCTGCCTTCCGTGTTGATTAAAAAAGGGCGGCCCAGATCGATAACCGCCAGGGGCCGATGCTCACGGATTGCAATCGTAATTGTTGCCGGAAACTCCCGCCGGATCTCCACGTCTGCGATCCACGGTTCGGAAAGCAGCCGCTTGCGAACCATTGACAGGTTGACCGAAAGGACATTGACGCCCTCCCAGAGGTTGGCCACCTTCTGGATAGCGACCGGATCGAGACGGTCGGTGCCGCTGACGATCACTTTTTCGGCGCGGAAATAATCGCAGTGCGTGATCCAGTCATGGCAGTAGACAAAAACCAGGCTCATGCCGATGATCACCGCGACACCCGACATCGCCCGCAAGGTCGTGGCCATGGCCCGCCGGTAGTCACGCGGCTGCTTTGCTTCCTTTTTGTAACGGTTTTTCGCTTTCCCGTTACTCTTCGCCAATGATTCTGACTTCCGGTTCAAGGCTCACCTCAAATCTGTTTCGTACCCGTGTCTGCACCTGTTCCATCAAACCGAGCAGGTCGCCGGCACTGGCGCCGCCACGGTTGATAATGAAATTCGCATGCTTGTCCGACACCACCGCATCCCCGAAGGCATGCCCTTTTAAACCCGCCCGGTCGATCAATTCGCCGGCAGAGCGACTTGATTTTGGGTTTTTGAAAAAACAGCCCGCCGAAAACCCCGCAGGCTGACTTGCATGCCGTCGCGCCAGACGGCTTTCGGCATCCGTTTTCAGACGCCCGGCATCCATGCGCCGTAACTGCAAACTCACCGACAGGAGGATCGGAGCGCCGGAGGCAACCGGCAGCCGGCCTAATTCCCGGTAGCCATAGTCCAGATCGTTGCGCGAAACCGTCTCAATCCGCTCCGGGGGGAAAAGCACCCGCAGATCCGAAATCACACCGGCCATATCCCCGTCGGCCGTGCCGGCATTCATCATAGCCGCACCGCCGATTGTGCCGGGAATCCCGATGGCAAAGCCCATGCCCGACAATCCGCTTTCGATGGCATGCCGGCATACCGCACTTAACCGGGCACCGCTTTCCGCATGAATTCGATTCCCGGACAGATCCGGGCATATGCCGCAAAAACCGTCCGCCAGCGAAATCACCACCCCCCGGATCCCCTTGTCGCGCACCCGGAGGTTTGTCCCGCCGCCGAGCAGATACCAGTCAATGCCTTCGTCCATGACCAGCCGCATCAGGTCGGTCAGTTCGTCAATTGAATGCGGCAGGACCATGGCGTCAGCCGGGCCACCCACGCGGAGCGACGTATGGGCCGACATCGGCACATCGAAACGGGCCTGCTGCCCGAACCGTTTTTCAAGTGCTTTCCTGATTGCCGCAGATAATGTCAAAGTCCCTCTCCGTAAACTGCTGCCAACTCTTAGTTTTAATCTTGCTCTTGCTCTTGCTCTTAATCTTAATCTTAATCTTAATCTTGCTCCTAATCTTGCTCTAAATCTTGCTCTAAAAACAAATGCCGCGCACGTGCACGAGCACGTGTACGAGCACGTGCACGAAAACCAAAACACTAACCTCCAAGAACCTGTAGCAATGCTTCTCCCACCTGCCAGACATTTCCGGCGCCGAGCGTCAGGACAACGTCATCGGCACGCACCAGGTCTTTTAGCATTGCCACCGCTTCCTGGCGGGTTTCGGCCGTAAATGCCCGTTTGTGACCGTGGGCGCTGATCCCGTCGCAAAGCGCCCGGTGGTTTACCCCTTCGATCTTCTGCTCACCGGCTGAATAGATTGGCAGTACCAGGAGCAGATCGGCCTGGTAGAACGATCGGGCAAACGCGTTGAACAGCGCCCGGGTCCGGCTGTAACGGTGGGGCTGGAAGACAACCACCAGCCGCTTTCCCGCCCAGCTGTTGCGCACCGCATCCAGGGTCACCCGGATTTCAGTGGGATGGTGGCCGTAATCGTCTATGATTCGAATGCCGCTGATTTCACCTTTGACTTCCATGCGGCGGGCAACCCCTTCAAGAGTTTCCAGGGCCTCCCGGATGGTCTCAAAGGGAATTTCAAGTTCGCAGCCAACGGCGATAGTCGCCAGGGCATTGGTCACATTGTGGACACCCGGCAGGTTGAGCCGGATATCGCCCAGAAGCGCCCCCCCCGCATGGACGGAAAAATAGCTCCTGACCCCTTCGAATCGAATGTCGGAGGCCCGGAAATCCGCCTGGGCGCTTACGCCGTAGGTAATATACCGTTTTTTGATATGCGGAATCAGATCCTGCACATGTTCGTTGTCAAGACACAGGACTGCCAGTCCGTAAAACGGAATCCGGTCGATAAAACTGGCAAACACTGCTTTGATTTCATCCAGATCCTTGTAGAAATCAAGATGCTCCAGATCGATATTGGTCACCACGGAGATCGTCGGGTTGAATTTCAGGAAGGACCCGTCGCTTTCATCGGCTTCGGCCACGATGAAATCCCCCTGCCCCAGCACCGCATTGGAACCGATGCTCTTTAACTTGCCGCCGATTACCACGGTCGGGTCGAGTCCACCGGCGCCGAGAACAGCGGCCATGATCGAAGTCGTCGAGGTTTTGCCGTGGGCGCCTGCAATGGCGATGCTGTATTTCAGGCGCATCAGCTCGGCGAGCATTTCCGCGCGGGGAATCACCGGGATCGATTCGGCCAGTGCGGCCCGGGTCTCGGGATTGTCCGGCCGGATCGCCGACGAGGTGACGACCACATCGACACCCCGGATGTGCTCGGCCCGGTGCCCCTCATAGAGCGTGCCCCCCAGTTTTTCCAAGCGCTCCGTAACATCGGTCAAGGCAATATCGGACCCGGATACCCGGTACCCGAGGTTTAACAGTAGCTCGGCGATGCCGCTCATGCCGATGCCGCCGATGCCGACGAAAAATATATGGTATTGCTTGCGATACATCTGATTCGTTAAAGTCCTCTGGTAATTTGTCTTATATGGATCATCTTACGTCTCATCAGACCCGATCAGTCTCAACAGGTCGTCCGCGATTGCCCCGGCCGCATCGGGGGCCCCGACAGTGCCCGGAATTGCCCCTTTCATGGTTTCAAGCGACGTCCTGTTTCCTTCGAAATGATTTAATCGCGCGGCCAACTCGCCCCCGTCCATCTCGGATTCCGGCAGCAGTTGTGCTGCACCGGCGGTCACCATCGCCTCCGCATTGGCCACCTGGTGATTGTCCGCGGCATGGGGAAACGGGATAAAAACAGCCGGTACACAGGCGGCGGCCAGTTCAGCCACAGTACTCGCCCCGGCCCGGCAGACCGAAATATCGGCCTGGCGGTACAAATCGGCCATGTCATTGAAAAATGCCGATACGACCGCTGAAATCCCCTTTTCCGCATAGGCGTCCCGGACCTGTTGGGCATCAGCGCTGCCGGTCTGGTGAATGATACGAAAATTATCCGGATGTTCCAGGTGACCGACGGCATCAAGCATTGCCATGTTAATGCTGTGCGCTCCCTGGCTGCCGCCGAGGATCAGGACGGTCAGCCGGCTGTCGCCTTTGCCTTCTTTTTCACGGGTCGCGGCGCACGCCATAATTTCCTCCCGGACCGGGTTGCCCGTAAACCGGATTTTTTCTTCGGCCCCGGCGATCTGCGTATCTGCAAACGAAACATAAACGCGGTTTGCAAATCGGCTCAGCAACCGGTTGGTCATGCCGGGCAGCCGGTTCTGTTCATGGATGACACAAGGGATGCCCAATATCCAGGCCCCTATGATCACCGGCCCTGAGGAATAGCCGCCCATACCCATCACCACGTCCGGTTTGAACTGCCGCAGGATTTTCAGGGAGGCGAAAAGCCCCCGGGGCAGCATCGCCATTGACCGCAGCTTGTCCATGACCGACTTGCCCTTTATACCGGCCGCCGGAATGGCCGCCGTTTCAAAAGACTGCCGATCCAGCACGGTGGTTTCGATAAGGCGCCCTGTGGTGACGAAAAGGATCCGGGATCCGGGCAATCGGCCCAGGATCGTCCGGGCCACCGCGATACCCGGAAACAGGTGCCCTCCCGTACCGGCGCCCGCAATCAGCAGCCGGACTCCCGGTGTCGGGGTTTGCACAGGATCGTGTTCGGGTTGCAGGCTCATGCGTTTGCCCTTGTGGTGCTGATGTTCATGAGAATGCCGAAACAAAGCAGGTTAAATACCAGAGACGATCCCCCGTAGCTCAAAAACGGCAGGGTCAGCCCCTTGGTCGGCAGCAGGCTGAGGTTGACCCCCATGTTGACGACCGCCTGCAGGGTGATCGATGCGGTGACGCCGAACGCCAGAAGAGAGCCGAAACAGTCGCGTGCGGTAATCGCCACCCAGATGCCGCGCCACAGGATGAGCAAAAAAAGGGCGAGTACGATGAGCACCCATAACCTGTCTCTTATACACATCTGACGCTGCC
>JAGXHH010000035.1 GCA_024636355.1 Desulfobacteraceae bacterium
CCGGAAACTGCTGATCGTAGACGATACTATATTTTATATCGGGTCCGCCAACATCTCGAAAACGGAAGCCGCCTGGTGGCAACTTTCCGCAAGAATCGAGGATGGTGTTGCGGATCTGCCCGGGGTGTTTCTCGACAGCTTCAATCTTCACAACCGGATATTTCACTCATCCAAAAAGCGTATTATCCCCATAAAAAAAACATATTATACGATTCTTCGGGATGTGCCCTCTTTTCGCCACAGGAAAATCCGGGATCAATTCCTGCAGATGATCCGGAGCGCCCGGAGAAAAATTTTTATAGAAACCCCATATTTCATTCCGGATCATCGCATTACCCACGCGCTTTACGGGGCGGCGCGCCGGGGTGTGCACGTCACCTTGATAATCCCCAAACGTTCCGATGTTCGGCTCGGCGATTTTCTTGCAGAAGAATATACCGGCAAATTTTACCGGGCCGGGATTCATATTTTTCTGAAAAAAGGCAATCTGCTGCATGCCAAATGCATACTGGCCGACGATCAGGTCATGTTCGGCACGGCCAACCTGGACTACCGCAGCACGATTCATCAATACGAAATGATGCTGCTGACCCGTCATAATTACCTGGTCAGCCAGATCGTCGAGCATATCGAACAGACCCTGAAGTTGTCTGAGCCATTCGACTACCGGAAATGGGAACACCGGCCTTCCTACAACAAATCCATGGGAAAGATACTCCGGCCGTTTCGCCAGTTTATCTGAGACGATTTAGAAACCGGTTCGTATTAAAGATTCTATCGGATTGCCTGAATTTTCTCCAAATTCGCGTGCAGCCGGTCGGCGAACGCCGCCAAAGCCCCTGTCACGCGGTCAGGCCAATCGAGCCCGCGTGCTTGCTGAAGAGATGTCCTGATGTCTTTTTCGAGCTGGTCGGCCGTGTCCAGCAAAAACGCCCGGTCATTGTCGGAAATCGCCGCCCTGATCCGGGTGGCCAGTTCCGTCAGATGCTGTTTTTCCGGATCCGGTTCGGCCGGCAAAAATCCGGACGCCTTAAGAAGGTGTTCGATGGCATCGGCCATTTCCCGCCGGTCTGAGGCGAGTTGTTCAAACAGGCCGGTCAGCTGTTCGTCATCGATGATTGCAGCCGCACGCTGGAAGTGATCGATGCTGTGTTTCACCGCCACCAGGAGATTGTTCATAACAATTTCTTTTTCATCGCTGAAAATCATCGGCGCCCCTCCCTTACCGGGATACTGCACTGGATCTGATTCACACTATCCGGTCTCGATCTCCAGGGATGTCGTGATTTCGACACACTTTTTCACCGTGCGGGCCATGGGACAGAATTCCGCATGATCCGCATGCACCTTTTCCGCTTCTTCGGTCTGGGAGGAGTCGATTTTCAAGAGATAGTCAACGTGAATGCGGGCGACTCTGAGTACCCCATTGTCGTCTACGATTTCTCCCCTGGCTTCGGCACTCGGGTTGCCTTTCCCCGTCCGGATTCCGCGCGCTGCCAGCGCGCCGGCAAGCGTACCCGTCAGTCACCCGCCAGTGGCTGCAACAAAGTAATCCAGGGTCGCGGCATGCGGTTCAATCCTGGACGGATCAACCCCAAAATGTTCGGCGATTTCCGAATGGGCCCCGAAAAGGATCGGTTGTTCTTCGGCCGGCAGAAACGCCCGGCGCAATGGTCCCTTGATCTTTTCGATTTCGACGATGGATACATAAACAACGTTTTCTTCCATGCTTCCCGCCTCCTTTCAGCAGACCCTATTGAAGGGTAGAGTGGTTATTTTTTAACCGTGCTTTCAAAAGAATAACAGGAAGCCAGCTGTTTGCGAATTACCCACTTTTTCTGCCCTGGAAATCCGCATGGCACCCGCTATTCGAAAAGATTCGGTGCACCGATTGGCGAAGCGGCATTGTTGACCGGACGGGTTTCCGGATTTAAATTACCATACAGGCAGAGTAAACCAATGCACCTTACGCACGCCGTTCGGCAACAGGTGTATACAAGTGTATTAAAGGTGATTTTATGAGAGTTCCTTTAGAAATCACGTATCGAAATGTTCCCAGGGATGACGCGACTGAACAGATCATTCGGGAAAAAATGGCAAAAATTGAAAAACGCTATGACAATATTATCAGCTGCCGGATTTCGATCGAGCAACCGCAGGAATCTCAGCGCAGTGGCAATCCCTACCGGATCCGTATCGATGTGCGGGTGCCGCCCGGCAAGGAACTCGTGGTGCGCCGGGAATCGGGCGAAGGCGAAATGCATACCGCCCTTTCCGCGGTGATAAATGACGCCTTTCAGGCGCTCCGGCGACAACTGGAAAAAACCAAGGGAATGCAGGAAAACAATATCAAGGTCCCCGTCGAGGGACCGGACACCGCCATTGTGATCCGGAAATTCGAGGACGAAGGGTACGGCTTTGTCCGGACCCTGACCGGCGAAGAAGTCTATTTTCACCGCAACAGCGTCCTGAATAACGATTTCGACAGGATAGAAATCGGCACCGGCGTGCGCATCGTGCAGACCGAGGGGCAGAAAGGTCCGCAGGCCAGCACCGTGCAAATTGTTGACAAACCCGGGGTCCGGGGAGCCGGACAGGAGACCTCGGAGCTCGATCTTCCGGAGGGATGGCAACCATAATAGCCGCCATCAGCTATCAACGAAGGAGGCCATATGAACAGTGAGGAGAAAAATCGGCAGAGCTGCCCGGAATGCGAAGGGATCGGAAAAATTCAGAACAAGGAATGCAGCAGCTGCGAAGGGACGGGAGAAATCATTATCCATTCGCACACGCATTCCCATGGCGATTCGGTCCACGATCATCCGCACCCCCATGACGAACCCCATCACCCGGGTGATGACACCGACCATTCGCACCGGCACAAGTAGCGCTGTAAACGCCGTTGGGCTCCGTGGGTCTGCTTTGTTTTTCGAAAATGCCCAATTTTTATTTTGCTGAATCGTGAAACTGCCAATCCGGCCGCGTTCCCGGCATACATGAGCAGATACGGAGGGCACACATGGCGTCCCTCTGTGCCCTCCGTATCTTATGGCATTATGGCATGGTCCTTTTCGCTTATCACATCGGACCGCCATCCTCATTATTCAACTTTATTTATTAAAAGAGCGATGCGATAAAGCAGCTGCCACCACCTCCGCCGCCGCCGCTATCTTCAGCGGCCACATCGGCGGGGGCTTTTGATGTGGCCTGCAGGATACCGACACTGATGGCATTTTCCTTGACCGCAGTGAAGACTTCCCCGTTTGGAGACAGTCCGCCGGATGCCGACTCCTGGGTGATATCATCGACCGTCTGGATTTCACCGCTTTCTCCGGGTACAAGCATACCGCTGCTCTCTTCAGGCGGGCAGTCGCATGAATTGGCGATTTGCTCCAGATTGTACCCGCCGTCTCCGGTTATCGACAATTTGGACAATGATCCAATCGGCATCTGGAGCGTTTCATCGTATTCGAATTCATTTACGAAATAGCTGCCGGTCAGATCGGCAGGCGCAGGGTTTGCGGCCGCCTTGATCCCGATGACAAACATCAGGGTATCGTCTGCTGACGAGGTGTCGACGGCGGCAAAGATACTGCCGTCTTCCGAAAGCGCCCCGTTCATCTGATCAAACGTCCCGCCGGCAGATGTCACCAGCAGTTCGCCCGTATCCGGATCAACCGTGTAAGTGGCATCAAAACCTTTGCCTGCGGCTTTCTTGAAATTGCCTTTCCCATCGGCGGAAACACTGCCGGTTTGAGTGGCATCCACCGGAGCCGCTGTGCCGGCGCCCGGTGCGCTCGAAAACATGCACAGCGTGTAGTCTCCCTTCAGATCAGCCGTTTTCAGTCCCTTTTCCTGCTTGATCCCGAAGAGCATCAACGGAGATTCATCGCTGCTCATCTTGCCGGAGACAAAATACGTGCCGTCAGGAGAAACCGCGCCCTTATCGATCCCTTCAATGGCCAGTCCGCCGTCGGCATCTACGGTATAGGTTTTGCCGATGGCGGTATCACCGCCTTCGGACTTCCGGCGTTCCTTGTATGTCAGCGCCCCGGTGCCATCAAAGGCGACCTCCAGGAGGGCGGTGCCGAATGCGCCGTTATCGAACACTTCGACCGCGAAGTAGGTGGCGGCAAGATCCGTCACGTCCATTTTTACAGGCGGCGTGCTCCCATCGGCTCCGCCAGTGGCCCCTTCTGCCCCTTCTGCCCCATCGATTTCATCGTTATCGGTCCATTCATCATCGAGGGCTCCTTCACCACGGGCGGGTATATTATGGTACAATTCTTCTGAAAACCCGCTTTCATTGCCGTTTTCATCGACACTGGTCGCCATGAAACCATACATTTCGCCCTGCTCCAGGCCGGAGATCTCACAGCTGGGCTGATCTACTTTGATCTGGGGGGCGGATTTGAAATCGGTGCCCATTTTTCCATGATAAACATTGTAGCCGGTCACCGTACCCTCTGGCTTATCCCAGGCCAGTGTGACATCTTCTGCATGAGCCGCAGGCAGAAGGACGCCGAAAAACATCAGACAGACGGTAACTCCACAAAACAGACGGAAATGAGTAAAACGTTCCAAAATATAAAACCTCCTTAATTTTGTTATCCGAGCCGTGCGGGAGACAACACCTTCAAGGAGGCACTGAATCCGCCGGCAGGTCCGCCGCCGTATCCGCAAACACGAACTTAGGCCGGTACCTTTGCGCACCACCTCTTTGAAAGTGGCTTGCCTTTATCGAGCGGACTGATTGTCTTGTACTTGGAATCGCCAATACGTAAGCAATTTGCAGGCCATTTTGGCGAGTTTGTTTTTAAGTTATTGAATTTAATTTAAATTTGAAAATATTTACTTCTTTGAAATCATTATCGGCAGGCAGTATCGAGGAAAAAGATTCTTGTTTTTCGGGATTGGACGGCTTTTTAAATGATAAAAAAGGAATTCATGGTTTCAGCGAACTTGGAGTAATTGCGCTGCAGAAGCCCAAAAACAGCGGGTTTCAGTGCGATTTATCCGGAATATCACAGGAAGGCTTTTGTATGGCTTTATGTACAGCTGTACACCTGTCTCTTATACACATCTGACGCTGCCGACGA
>JAGXHH010000036.1 GCA_024636355.1 Desulfobacteraceae bacterium
CACCATTCGGACGCTTTGGCGGCATGATGGGCGGGATGCTGATGGGCGGCCTCATCGGTTCCCTCCTGTTCGGTGGAGGCGGTGGTGTCGGTGGCGGCGGCGGCCCGGGGCTTCTCGATATCCTTATTATCGGCGGAGGTCTCTACTTCCTGATACGATTTCTGCGCGCCCGGCGGGCGGCGACAGCCGCTTTATCCCCCGCGGGTCCGGTGATGTTTGAAAACCGTCCTGCCCAGGGATGGGAAAATATGGGGTACTCCTCTGCCGATAGTCCGGGCGCCGCTTATCCCCCGGATTTCAACGAGGAGGAATTTCTTAAAGGCGCCAACAGTCTGTACACCCGGCTCCAGGCCTCATGGGACAAACGGGACCTCGACGATATCCGCCAATTTACTTCTTCGGAGGTGTATTCGGAAATCGCCGGCCAGGCGGAAGAAGATCCCGGACCCAGCAGGACCGAACTGCTCCTGATCAATAACAGCATTATCGAAGTCAGGGAAATCGATAACCAGACAATTGCAACCGTCCTCTTTGACGTCATGATCCGGGAAGACGAAGACCAGCTTGCAAAACAGGTTCGCGAACTGTGGCACTTCAGCAGGGACAAGGACATATCCGATTCCTGCTGGACGCTCGAAGGCATTCAGCAGGTGGAATAAGGAGGCGACCAGAGGACCTGAGTTCGAGATGCATTGGTTTTTCCGCACAGGTCCGGTTATCTTATATGTAAAACAAGGAACTGTTGCTGAATTCGTAAAACGCATAACCAACCACCGAAAACACAGCGCGGCCATTGGCCGCAACCAAACAGTATCAAACCACAGAGACTTGAGAACAGCCGGTTTAATATACATGAAGACCATGAAGAACATGAAGTTTAAATTTAAAAATCCCTTCATGGATCTTCATGAGATCTTCATGTACTTCATGTTGAAAAATCTTATTCAAAAAACAAGAAACTCGGGGTTAGTAGCACAGCGCGGCCACTGGCCGCAACCAAACGATATCAAAGGTTAAGGAGGAGTAAATGGCCGTTCATGAACTTGCCGGCAGGAAAGCTCCGGCCGATCTTCTCATCAACGTTCCCCGACTCGTAACAGCCTATTATACCCAGAAACCCGATGTGGCCGATCCGGCCCAGCAGGTGGCGTTCGGGACATCCGGGCACAGGGGAACATCGCTTGACAACAGCTTCAACGAAAACCATATCCTGGCGATCAGCCGGGCCATCTGCGAGTACCGGGCCGAAAAGGAGATCACCGGCCCGCTGTTTCTCGGCATGGATACCCATGCCCTGTCGGAGCCGGCCCTGGCCAGCGCACTGGAAGTCTTTGCCGCCGCGGAAGTTACCGTCATGATCCAGACCGGGCGCGGGTATACGCCGACACCGGTCATCTCCCATGCCATTCTGACTTACAACCGGGGACGGAAAACGGGACTTGCCGACGGTGTGGTCATCACCCCGTCGCACAACCCTCCCCAGGATGGCGGGTTCAAGTACAACCCCCCGAACGGCGGGCCGGCCGATACGCAAACCACCAATGCGATCGCCAAACGGGCCAATGAACTCCTGGAAAACCAGCGGGCCCACATCAAGCGCATCCCCTTTGAAAGGGCCCTTACGGCGGAGACTACACGGGAATACGATTACATCGGCCCCTATGTGGCCGACCTGGACAATATCATCGACATGAAAGCGATTGCCGATGCCGGACTGACGCTCGGGGTCGATCCCATGGGGGGTGCGGCCGTATACTTCTGGGAGCCGATCGCCGAGAAATACGGCATCACCATCGATGTAGTCAATAAGGCAGTCGATCCGACGTTCGGCTTCATGCACGTCGACAGGGACGGCAAGATCCGCATGGATTGTTCCTCCTCCTATGCCATGCAGGGGCTGATCGGCCTGAAAGAGAAGTTCGACATCGCGTTCGCCAATGATCCGGACGTCGACCGGCACGGGATTGTCACCCGGGGCGCCGGCCTGCTCAATCCGAACCATTACCTTTCCGTGGCCATCTGGTACCTGTTCGGCAACCGGCCCGGTTGGAGAAAGGATGCGGCTATCGGCAAAACCCTGGTCTCAACCTCCATGATCGACCGTATCGCCGGCCACCTGGATCAGCCGCTGGCCGAAGTGCCGGTTGGTTTCAAGTGGTTCGTCGACGGTCTGATTGACGGCACATACGGGTTCGGCGGCGAAGAAAGCGCCGGGGCGTCGTTTCTGCGAAAAAACGGCACCGTCTGGACCACGGACAAGGACGGGATTATCATGAACCTGCTGGCGGCCGAGATCACGGCAAAAACCGGAAAAGACCCCGCGGAAATTTACAAGGAACTCGAAGAGCGATTCGGGGCGAGTGTTTATGAGCGCATCGACGCACCGGCATCCCATCAACAGAAGACAATCTTAAAAAACCTCTCCCCGGAACAGATCACGGCTGACAAACTGGCCGGAGAACCGATCAAATCCCGGCTTACCCGGGCGCCCGGAAATGACGCCCCGATCGGGGGAATCAAGGTGGTTGCCGAAAACGGCTGGTTTGCCGCCCGCCCCTCGGGGACGGAAGAAATTTACAAAATCTATGCGGAAAGCTTCAAAGGAAAAGACCATCTGAAACAGATCCAGGAAGAAGCGCAGGCAATAGTAACTGCCGCACTTGAGAAAGGCGCGTAGGACGCATCAGGCTCGATACTTCCGTAAAACGTTGACAGAACACCGGCATTCCGCTGCACTGGGATGCCGGTGTTTTTTTATCATGCCGCACCATCTGTTTGCAAAGAAGCCTCTCTCCTTGTTTTTATCCCCTGAATACGATCCGGATAATTTCTTCCCGGGAATGCTCAATATCAGACCGGTTTAAACAATTATAATATTAAAGGCCATGGCGGATATGATCCGTGACTTCTTGAAGGATGGATCGAGCGGGTTTATATTTAGTAAGTCAGAGAACAACTTATCGAATCATGGCAACCACTATATACAGGTGAAACTATGAGAAAATGGATTCTTTTCCTTATCATTATGGCGCTTCCGGGTGTCAGCTATGCCGGGCCGGTGTTCAATGCGTTTTCCAATACATGGGAAACGCCTGCACCCGATTCCCGTCTGCAGTATAATCCCATTGAAAAACGATTCGAAATGGTACCTGAAAACGCCACACTTCATTACAATCCATATGAAAAAACCTGGGAGATGGCCCCCAAGGGTTATGTGCAAAAATACAACCCGTATACGGACTTCTGGGAGACAACTGATAAAAACGCCGGACTCGTCTTCAACCCCCTGGTCGATGCGTGGAGCTACCAGCCGATGCCTGAACGGGAAAGTCTGTTTGGGACAGGGCGGTAGGTTTTTTTAAGGAATTTTACCAAATGACCTCTGTCCTTACAGAATACACCCGGCCGACACCGTATATTGATTACGACACCCCGGCGGTTTCCGTATTTGCCGAAGAAATTGCGGACCGCGCGACCGATCCGGTCGACCAGGCGGTCCTCCTATATTATACGGTCCGCGACGGCATCCGGTACGATCCCTATGGCATCGATCTTTCACTCGAAGGGCTGCGGGCGAGCACCACGCTTGAAAACAGGCGGGGCTGGTGTGTGGCAAAGGCGGTTCTGCTGGCCGCCTGCTGCCGGGCTGTCGGCATTCCGGCCCGGCTCGGCTTTGCCGACGTGAAAAATCACCTGACGACCGAACGGCTGCGGCAGCAGATGAAAACCGACCTGTTTTACTGGCACGGGTATACGTCCATTTTTTTGAACGACAAATGGGTGAAAGCCACTCCCGCCTTTAATATTGAGCTCTGTGAAAAGTTTTCCATAAAACCGCTCGAATTCGACGGCACCAGCGACTCCATCTATCACCCGTTCGATCTCAAGGGAAACCGCCACATGGAATATCTCCATGACCGTGGCGAGTACGCCGATGTGCCCATAGAAGAGATCATCGAAACGTTTCGCAGGGAATACCTGGGCGATTCCAAATCCGATACCTCGCAATCCGCATTCATTGAAGGCGATTTCGACCGGGACGTGGACCGGGAAACCGGCAGGAGCTGAACTGCACTGCCGCATACTGTCAAACGCGATTCAAAATACAGCATTTCCCCCGTCGATTCCGCTCATCTGTGCTTTATTTTAGGACATTCCCTGATACTGAAAACAATTTCGATGGGGGAATTCTTTACGTAAGGGGGAAAAGCCATGGAAGCATCAACAGAAAAAATCGTAAACGGCGTCAATGTGAGCCGTTTGTCTGACACGTTGAATCTCATCAAGGAAAACCCGGAAATTTCCAAATTCCAGTTCCGTGCCGCCAATCATTGGGACAAGGGAATGCACAACCAGGCGACGGTAAAGGATTTCTACGGGGCCCTCCAGGAGGATACCACACGGGAACCGATGCGATTCGATGAAGATGAACCGCCGGTCCTGCTCGGAGTCAACCAGGGGGCCAACCCGGTGGAATACCTGCTCGTCGCCCTGTCCGGATGCCTGACCACTTCCCTGGTCGCCCATGCAGCGGCGCATGATATTCAGATCAATGATGTATCCTCCCGGTATGAAGGCGACATCGATCTCAGGGGTTTTCTCGGCGTATCGGAAGATGTTCCCAAGGGGTACCAGAAGATCAATGTCTTCTTCAAAATCGATGCGGATATCCCTGACGAGCAGAAGGAAGAACTGGTCCGGATGGCACAGAAATATTCGCCGGTGTTCAATATGCTCAAAAACACCGTTCCGATTTCCGTAAAACTCGAAAAATAAACAAATTGCAAACCCATGATCGAAGCTCCGTCCGGTTCTTTTCGGACAGGGGCTTTTTTGTGGAATATGCGGCTAACGGCAAATCGTTGATAATAGAGTATTTTTTTAACCACAGAGGGCTCAGAGAACACAGAGAAAGACTTTGGTAACTATTCAGCCAACAACCCAGCAGGGCGGACACGCAGGTCCGCCCCTACGGATGACCGTCGTATTGTAGGGGCGGACCTGCGTGTCCGCCCTGGTTGCATGGAAACGAAGAATGACGCCCTTCTTCATTGATGCAAAATCGAATTTCCCTTTCCATCGTACGCAAATTCCATTCAGGCCATACGCTTTGCCTGTTTCGGTCGGTCAACAATTTTACAACAGGGTAGACAGTGCGCCGGTCAGGCGCTGTTTCTGTTCCTCGGTCGTCAATGCATTTAACATTGAAACAAACCGGGGGTGTCCGACGCCGGACAGGATATACTGCCACCGGTACGCCTGGTGTACACCGGTCTTGAGCCGTTCACGCTGATCTTCCGCCAGCGGCCGCTCGCCGCCGACATGCTCGATAAAATAATCCACATCGGACGCACTTTGCGCTTTGAGAATGCCGTCCACGTCTGTTACAAGATCAATCACATCACCCACGGCCCGGTCCCGCTCCTCAGGCGACAGTTTCTTATCGATCAGGGGCCATTCCAGTTCATCGATCATGGCATGGGTGGTTTCTTCCTTCCAGTGAAAGAGGAAGATATCCTTGTACAGATCGGACATTTCTTCATCAGGCTCCATGCTTTTCATGTAATGTTCCCGGGTGAACAGTTCGATTTCCAGAATCAGGGCCATCACCGACCAGGTGGATTTGGAAAGGACGGCAGCGGCCACTTCGTCCGGGTTGAACAGGAACTGATATCCCGGGGGCATGACTTCCGCCATCATTTCATCGATTTTCCGGAACAGTTCCTGATGCTTGATTTCTTCGTCGCAGAAGCGGACCATCGCCTTGAGCGCCACCTGGTCGCCGAGCCAGTGGTTTGAGGTCAACTCCAGGATTTTGGCGACGATGAACCGCTCGACAAATCCGAACATATTGGCGTAGGTACGGCCCTGGACCTGGCTGAGAAATCGCTTTTCCTCGCTGGAGAGAAACTCGAAACCGTTGACTTTCGAAATTCCGTCCGGAAGAAATTTCTTCGTCATGTCAAAATGCCTGCCGCGTATGACATCGGATTCAATATCCCAGCGGACGCGTTTCGAGATATCAATGCACCTGCTGTAACTCAGGGATTGGAGATTAGCAGCCTGTTGCTCCATGGTTTTTGCCTACCCTCTTTATGTTTAATAAATTGGTATCAATGCATAACCCTTCAGCTGGTAACCCAGAGAAGAAATCCAGCCGTTTCCGACCCGCTCAATTTTCGGAGAAATCTGATTAAGATCGACTTTGAAATAATTGGCCGCGACTTCGCAGATCTCCAATCGGACGCCTGCCTCGGCCAGATCCGAAATCACCTTGTCCATTTTCTTCAGCGTCTGCCGGTCCTCCTCGGTGAATCCGGTCCTGTCATTGGAAAGCAGCGTTACCGACGGCCCCATGAAAACGACTGCAAACTCCGGTTTGTCTGTAACCTTTTGGATAGCCGGAGCGTTATATGTTTCAAGTACAAGTGTGAGGTGCTCCATTGCACTCATCGGATTCGATGTCCGGACATCGTATATCGTTTTAACCGTATTGACCCCTTCCAGAGCCTTGTATTCCTGGGCGAAGCCGATTGCCGCAAATGCCGTCATACAGAAAACTACGAAGACTGCCGTGGATGTTTTTAATGATGTTTTCATTTTAAATCCCTCCTTATTTAGATGAATGCATTCCTGAGTTCCAAAAAATATTAAAAGGTTCGAAATGCCATGCTGATGCAACAAACAAGTAATTATCCCCCTTGATGAAGTCCATAGGAGAACCGGTTCATAAAGACGGGACTTTTTCCCGATAAATGGTGGCATCCGTATAGGATGGCCTTCGGTATGTGCAGGGTAAATTCCATAATTGTAGGGGCAGGCCCCCGTGCCTGCCCTGGCTGGGTCAACCCCGGTTTCCACCGTACATGAGCGGGGGAAAACAAGGGCAACCAAGGAGTTGCCCTTACAGACTATCCTCTATGGTTTACCGGAGAGAATCATAAAATGAGCATATCCGTAAATCTCCCGGGAAAAATTCCCGGACAGCACCGAATAACTTTTCACCTGAAGAAGGCCGCTTCCATTTTTTTTAAAACAACGCTTAAAAATGAATTCAAAAACTGATATTGGGTATTTGCGTATTACAGGCTTTTGAGAGGGGGGCGGTTTCTGAACGGTCTGCTGTTAATTTGAAAGGCTTATTTCCGTGGTTCGGTCAGGAAATTTACTCGTATTTTTTATACATATGGAGGAACTGTGGGAAATTTGAAAGGGTACCAGAAGAAACATCTCAAAGGGCTGGCGCATGGGATGAAACCGCTGGTCTTTATCGGTCAGAAGGGGTTGACCCCGACGGTTGTCGAAGCGGTGGATGAACAATTGGAAACTCATGAACTGATAAAGCTGAAATTTATCGATTTCAAGGAAAAAGATCAGAAGGAAATAATCATCCGGGATGTCGAAAAAGAAACCGGATCGGAACTGGTGGGAATGGTCGGGCACATCGCCACTTTCTATCGGCAGCATCCGGATACTGCAAAACAGAAAATAAAACTTCCCGAACGCTGAAAACCGGGCGGACACGCAGGTCCGCCCCTACAATAGGACCGTTTCATCCGTAGGGGCGGACCTGCGTGTCCGCCCTGCCGGGTAAATCCGCAAAGCCTGCAAAATCCCACCCGCTCCCAAGATACTCTCCTACCCCCCCTTCAAGACCGCTTTTCAAGATCGTATTTCGGATACAGTTTCCGTGCGCATTCCGGGCAGATGCTGTGGCTGAATTCCGCATTGCTGTGCTCTTTAATGTAGCTTTCAATCTGTTTCCAGGAGCCTTTATCGTCCCGGATCTTTTTGCACGAAGCGCAAATCGGCAGCAGGCCGCTTAACGTTTCGATCTGGGCAAGCGCTTCCTGGAGATCATCGATTAGCTGATCTTTTTCAACCTCGGCCCGCTTGCGCTCTTCCATTTCATCGCGGATACGGTCACTGGCTTTCTGAAGATCCCGGTTCCGGCTCTTTAAACGGTACCGAATCTCGGAAACCATGCCGCCGAAAAAAGCAAACCAGACCAGGACAATAGAGTAAATCAGGAAAAGGAACACTTCGTGCTCAACCCGGAATCCCGGACGGGTCTGCAGGTATTCATACACCAGGAGCCCGGCGTATATGCCCATGACCCACCCGACAACTTTCAGGTAGGGTTTCTGTTTGAGCCGCAGCATGCCGAAGCTGAACGGGGGGAGAAAAAACATCAGGATAATCGGCCGGGCTTCCGGCAGACTGTAAAGCGCGATCATCCCCCACAGCCCGGAAAGAATGATCTGTTCGCGGGTCAGGGATGGCTCCGGCAATTTGAGGTTTGCGCCGGTATAAAAGACAACGAACAGAACCACGTTGATAAAGACGGCCGTCCCTATGTAGGCAAGCCATTGGCGGGAACTGAATTCCCCGAGCCCGAGCCGGGTGACCAGAACCGTCGCACCGACAACGATGCCATAAGTGACCAATGCCATAAAAAAGCGCTGCATCCGAATTTTTTGCACTTCTTTAACGCGATCATCCGTTAAAAGTTGTTTCAACATGGCCGGCCCCTCCCTTTAATGGGAAAATGCCCACCGGCTAACATTTTCCGGATAATAAAAATAATAAGGATTATTTCTGAAATTTCCCGTTTTGATGGACTCAGCCTCAGCTTCGTTTTTCACCTCCGCCAAGGGATTCCGAAAAAATCTCCACAGGATGCCGGACACGGATGTGATGGCCGGCCCGGGAGAGCAGGTCGGTGATCTGCATCATGCAGGCCGGACAGCCTGTGGCCACGGTCTCGGCGCCGGATTCAACGATAAAGTTTAATTTTTTCTCCCCGATCTTTTTCGACA
>JAGXHH010000003.1 GCA_024636355.1 Desulfobacteraceae bacterium
CGCGGCCTTCCCGATGAGATTCAGCAGCAGATCCTGGGCAATGTCCCGCTGGGCCGCATGGGCCGCCCCGAAGAGGTCGCCGAAGTGGTGGCCTTTCTCGCAGGCAGGGGCAGCTACATCAACGGCAGCATCGTTCATGTAAACGGGGGGCTGTACGGTGGTTGATCCGCAAATCGTTCAACAGGTGCTTTCGCTGGTTCCCCAGCAGCCGCCGTTCCGGTTCATCGACGACATCGTAGAAGTCGATGAGCAGAAGATCACGGCCGTCTACCGTTTCCGGGAAGATGAATATTTTTACAAAGGCCATTTTCCGGACAACCCGATCACACCGGGGGTGGTCTTAATCGAGACGATGGCCCAGACCGGGGTGGTCGCCATGGGAATCTACCTTCTATTGGAACAGGGTGTGACCGTTGCGGAGTTAAAACAGATGACCACCCTGTTTGCCTTTGCCGATGCAGTCGAATTTACCGGCATTGTAGCGCCGGGCGAAAAAGTCATCATCTGCGGCGAAAAACAGTACCTGCGAAAGGGAAATCTGAAGACCCGCGCCCGCATTACACGCGAAAACGGTGAACCGATATGCAGCGGTGTGCTGACCGGCACCGGGGTGAAGAAGAAACGTTAAGGAGTTTGCGAAATGGAAAAAAAACGTGTCGTGGTTACCGGAATGGGCGTCGTAAGTCCGAATGGCGCCGGTATTGACGATTTTGAAAACGCCCTTCGCCAGGGAAAATCCGGCATCCGGTTCCTTCCGCTTCTGGAAGAGTTGAAATTTGCATGCCAGATTGCTGGTGTTCCGCAAGATTTTGAAGAGACCGCCAGGAAATATTTCGACAGCAAGCAGTTGGAATACCTTACCGGCAATCTTGGGTATGCGGCCGTATCGGCTGTGGAGGCATGGCGTGATGCAGGGCTGACGCCGGCTGAAGATGCGGGCGAGACGGATTGGGATTCGGGCACGATTTTCGGCTGCGGCATCTGTGACATGGAAACCATTGCCGGCAGGGTCGTGCCGATGGTCAATGACGGAAAGGTTCGCCGGCTCGGCACCCGGGTGGTCGAACGGGTCATGGGCAGCGGCGTGAGTGCGCAAGTTGCCGGCCTTCTCGGACTGGGAAACCAGGTGACCACAAATTCTTCGGCATGCAGCACCGGGACGGAAGCGATTGCCGATGCCGCATGGCGGATCCGGACGGGGCTTGCCAAACGAATGGTCGCCGGTGGATCAGAAGGCGCCTCACCTTATACATGGGGCGGTTTTGATTCTATGCGGGTCCTGTCCCGCAAGTTCAACGATGCGCCGGAAAAAGGCTCTCGGCCGTTGAGCGCATCAGCCGGCGGGTTCGTTCCGGGCGCAGGCGCCGGGGCCCTGGTGCTCGAAGACCTGGAAACCGCGCAGAACCGGGGTGCCCGGATCTATGCGGAAATCGCCGGTGCGATGGTCAACTGCGGCGGTCAGCGGGGCGGGGGATCGATGACGGCGCCCAACCCGGAAGGAATTGTCCGCTGCATTCGCGGGGCGGTAGCCGATGCCGGGATCGATTCCGGTGAAATCGACGCGATCAATGGACATTTGACCGCAACATATGCCGATCCGCACGAGGTGAAAAGCTGGTCCCGGGCCCTGGAGCGGGGACCGTCGGATTTTCCTTTCATCAATTCCACCAAATCGATGATCGGCCACTGCCTGGGAGCAGCGGGAGCGCTCGAAACCGTGGCCGCGATTCTCCAGATTCATCACGGGTTTGTGCATCCCTCGCTGAACTGCGAAGATGTGCACCCGGATATCGAAGCGTTTGCCGACCGGATTGCCCGGACATGTGTGGCGTATCCGTCGCTTGAAACCATCGCCAAAGCCAGTTTTGGCTTCGGGGATGTGAACAGTTGCCTGATTATCAGGAAATGGAAAGGTTGATGGCTCTGTTCGTGCGCTGTTTCGCTCGGCTGTAGGGGCGACCGGCCGGTCGCCCCTACGGTTCGGCAGACAATATGAACCTTTCTCATCCTCGAACCTTGAACGGCAGGGCGGACACGCAGGTCCGCCCCTACGGTTTTAACCTTGAACCTTGAACCTTGAACCTTGAACCCTAAATTAACCTGATCAAAACATAAAAAGGAGTCACATCCATGAACACAACTGAAATTTTCGAAAAATTTGTCGATCTCATTCGCGAATATGTAAAGGAACCGGCGCTGCTGGAAAACGCCGCCATGGAAACCCGGATCATCCAGGATCTGAAGGTAAATTCCGCCCGCCTTGTCGATATCATCATTAAAGCCGAAGACGCGTTCGATATTGAAATCGATGACGATGACGCCGATGAGATCAAGACGATCGGCGATGCTGTAAATGTAGTGGAGAAAAAACTGCGTGTCACACAGTAGCATCGGCGCAAAAGGCAAAGCGTATTTTTACTTCCAGTATATTATCGGGCGGCTGATGATTTTCATCACCGCCCCGCTGATAGTCATCGCGATCAAAACAGCGCGTTACCGGATTCACGACATCGAAGGTGTTCGCCGGCGCGTCCGGGACATGATGAACGCGCACAGCGGCCCCTGGCTGATCTGTGCCAATCACCTCACCCTGATCGATTCGGTTGTCCTGGCCTATGCCATGATTCCCACGTGGCGGTACATATTCCAGTATAAGCTGTTGCCGTGGAATGTTCCGGAACGGATGAATTTCAACCGGAACGTCTTTGTCGGACTCGCCTGTTTTTTGACCAAATGCATCCCGGTGGTCCGGGGCGGCGACCGGAATTCCGTCAGGGCCACCATCGGTAAATGCACCTATCTGCTGGAAAAAAGGGAAAACCTGATGATCTTTCCGGAAGGCACCCGTTCGCGAAATGGGCGGGTGAACACCGGGGAATTCCCCTATGGGACCGGACGTCTGTTTCTCAGTAATCCGGATTGCCGGGTGATGTGCGTTTATATGCGAGGAGACGGCCAGGAAACCTACAGCAATTTTCCCCGTTACGGCGAAACGTTTACAGTGGCGGTGGATGAATGCCGTCCGGAAACCGCATTAACCGGTTTGCGGGCCCATCGTGACTGCTCGACACAGATCGTGAATTTTATATCTGGAATGGAAAGCCGGTACCTTGCGTCTTATCGGCAATGATATCGTTGACTTAAAAACCCCGGACGCAATGGGCAAATCCCGGGATTTGCGCTTCGTCAGGAGGGTGTTGACCCCCGGGGAACGGGAAATGCTCACGCGTCGACAGCATCCGGACGCGCTGCTGTGGGCTTTCTGGGCGGCAAAGGAAGCCGCCTACAAGGCGGTCAGCAAGGCGGTTCCGGACGTGTCATCCGCTCCCCGGCGCTATTCGGTGACAATCGATCCGCCGGAATTTGCGGGTGCCGCTTCCGGGTTTGTAAAAACTCCCCATGGAAACATGCGGATCCGGGTTTTTTTCCATGAGGATAACGTCCATTGCATCGCATCGGATGATTATTCCGGTGATCTGTCCGATATCGTGTACGGATGGGAAGAAATAACCACGGACGGTTCCCCTGTTTCAGTCCGGGAATCGCAAGCCGTCCGAAAGGTTGCGGGCGTCCGGCTTGCCGCACATCTCAACTGCAATCCGGGCGACATCCGTATCCTGCGGCAAACCGGCCCCTCGGGCCAGGGCCCGCCCGTTGTATATCTCCGTGACAAAAGAGAACCCGTTGATATCAGCCTCAGCCATGACGGCCGATTCGTGGCGTATGCGTTTCGGGCAGGTTTGTAATGGCAGATTGTGCTCGTAAGTGAAGATAAAAAAAATGCGCAGGATTTGCGGCATGGAGTAAAAAGAAGATCCGATTGCGGGTTTTTTATCGATATTCCAGTTGCATCTTATTAACGTCGTTTCCTGTTGTAAACTTAGTTTTTAACTGATAAAAGGAAAGAATATATGACAAACACCCGATCCCCCAGGATTGTCATCAGCGGATCCGGGGTGTGGACACCTCCGGAAAGCATTACAAACGAGGAACTGGTAGAAAGTTACAACGCCTATGCGGCAAAATTCAATGTGGAGCATGCGCAGGTGATCGCGTCGGGAGAGGTCGAGCAAATGCCGATGTCTTCCGCACGATTTATTGAAAAAGCCTCCGGCATCAAGTCGCGGTATGTATATACAAGGAATGGAATTCTCGACATAAATCGAATGCGACCGAAATTTGCAGAACGCAGTGAAAATGAAATCAGCCACCAGGCAGAAATTGCGGTTCATGCCGCACGGCTGGCAATGGCTGCGGCGGGGAAAACCGCTGCCGATATTGATGCGGTAATCGTTTCCTGTGCCTATACCCAGCGATCCTATCCCGCCATTGCCATCGAGGTGCAAAACGTCCTGGGCATCAACGGTTTCGGTTTTGATATGCTGATGGCGTGTTCAGCCGCCACCTTCGGCCTTCACCGGGCGTATGACAGCCTTGCTTCGGGTTCGGCCGCCTGTGTCCTGGCCATCAACCCGGAACTGGTCACCCCCCAGGTCAATTATTGCGATCGCGATTCGCATTTTATTTTTGGAGATGTGAGTGCCGCGATCATCATGGAACGTATCGAAACGGCTGCCGCCGAAAACACCTTTGAAATTCTCGGGACAAAAGCGCAGACGCAATTTTCCAGCAATATCCGATCCAATTTCGGTCATCTGTCACGGGCCACGGATGAAGACCCCTATGGGTGGGACAAGCTGTTTCACCAGGCCGGGCGCAAAGTGTTCGAGGAAGTCAGCCCGATTGCCGCGGACCATATCCGTGACCACCTGGCGAGCCTCGGTATCCGGCCGGAGGAGGTCAAGCGATTCTGGCTACACCAGGCGAACCTGAACATGAACAAAATGGTAATCAAGCATCTGCTTGGGGAAGAACTTGATGCCGAGCGGATTCCCACAGTTCTGGATACCTATGCGAACACTGCGTCCGCCGGTTCCGTCATTGCGTTTCACCTCTGCAGCGATAATCTTAAAAGAGGCGATATCGGCGTGATCTGTTCGTTTGGGGCCGGGTATTCCGTGGGAAGCCTGGTAGTGCGAAAGGGATAAATGAGAAAACCGGTTGGAAACGTTGTTCAGTAAAAACGAAAGCGACCGAAGCTGCCGGATTCATTTAAATAATCCGGATATAAAGAACCTGGGGCACAGCATGAACACCATGCCGCTCCCTACAATATAGTGCCGTCCAAAAATGGTTGATTGGCCCGATTTCCAGCGTCCGGCGAACGTTTTTAATCCTCGAGATACGCCATGTATTCATGTGGTTAAATTCCTGCCTTCCTCGAATTTGGGCAAATCTCATTTTGGACATTTATTTAAACAAAAGAAGGAGAATCAAAATGTCTGAAGGACACTCGTTCGTATCACCCGGCCCGGCAGGGCTCGGCGCACTGGCAGTGGCATGCTTTGGTTTCGGTGCCGTATTCACCGGCAAAATCGGACCGGGCGGCTACCCCCTTCTGTCCGCATGGCTCATCGGTGGCGGAATCGTCCAGTTCACTGTTGCCGTTATGGAGCTGAAGGACAAAAACATGACCGGCGGCAACGTATTTCTTTTCTTCTCCGCCTTCTTCATGTTCGGGGCCGCCCTTTCCGTATTTGCCAAATACCTGATGAGCCAGGGCATCATGGGGAGTGTGGCTCCTGAAGTAATGGTGGAAGGCTATTGCTGGATGGCGGGCGCAGCGTTTCTCACCGCCGTGACTCCCGCTTATATGAAGAGTCCCAAGCCTCTGGCCATGATCGTTATTTTACTCGATATAGCCCTGTGGCTCATCGTCGGACTGGATATGGGACTGCTCGGCGCTTCCCTGAAGCCCGTGGTCGGCTATCTCCTGTTCGTCTCCGGCTGGATAGCGATCTACATTGTCGCCGCTGTTGTCAACAACCATGTCTATGGCAGGACAATGATTCCCACATTCGGTACCTTCGTCAAATAAGCGATGGTTTGCATGACCGGCCTCCTTTAAGGAGCCGCCCCCTCGAGCGGGTGCTCTGTATTTGCAGATCACCCGCTTTTTTTTCAGTAATTTCCGGTGAACGTCGAAGGCTCTGTAGGAGCGGGCCATGCCCGCGATGGCGGGTGCATTTTCGCGGGCATGGCCCGCTCCTACGTGGTCACCCGTTAATCACAGACACATTTCACCGGGAATTGCTGCTTTTTTTTTATTATCGATTCACACCTGACCCTTCCCATCCCGAAAAGCCTTCCGGTTTCCTGTTGCAGTCTCGGCATCATGGTGGTAGTTTTTAGAACATATGCTAAAAAAACTGGCATAGCCTTGTAATAACTATGCCGGCAAACCTTTTTTCCCATTTGCCGGCACCCTTTTTTTTTGCGCAGGAGAGGGAGTTCATGAAAAATGTGGCGGTAATCGGTGCGAGCGACAAGGCGGATCGCTTTTCCAACAAGGCAATGCGGATGCTTGCAGAATACGGGCACAATCCGATACCCGTCGCTCCGGCCAAATCGGAGATTCTCGAAAAAACCGTCTATCGGAGTCTCGGAGATGTGCCCGAGCCGATAGATACCGTGACGGTCTACCTCGGGGCCGCCCGTCAGGCCCCTATGATAGAAGACGTCGTCCGCGCAAGGCCCCGGCGCGTCATTTTCAACCCGGGCGCCGAAAATCCCGACGCTTACGAGCGCCTGGCAGATGCCGGTATTGCGGTTGTCGAAGCCTGTACCTTGGTCATGCTCAAAACAAACCGCTTCTGATACTATTCGGCCCACAATCGCTTTATAGCTTTATAATTGATGTCGACAGACAAGCGTCACTTTCTCCCGATTCCTTTCTTGTAACTGTTCCGAAATTTTTAAGCGCGCTTCTTATTTTGGTTCCATATATTACGCATGCATAATATATGGATAAACAAAGTATGTTTCACAAGTAAATAAAATGAACAAGGATGACCTATGAATTACATTGCACCGACTGATTGTCCCTATTACCTGATCACCCGGGTGTCCCTGACCCTTACATCGGTGCTGAAGAGGGAATTGGCAGACAACACGCTCGAATCGGTCAAACCGGCCTACCTGGGCGTGCTGATGTGTCTGTGGACGGATACGGCAATGGGGGAAATGCTGAGCAAGTTCGGAAGCGACGACGGAATGAAGTTGTCCGAACTGGGCCGCCGCGCCGGACTCGAACCGTCGTCCATGACGGGATTAATCGACCGTATGGAGCGCGACGGTCTCGTGTGCCGGACCGATGACCCTGTGGACCGTCGGGCGCAGAAAATCCACCTCACCGAAAAAGGAGCCCAGGTGCGCGATAATGTGTTCAAGGCGGTTGACGGGATGCTCGGCAAATCGTTTACGGGGATTTCACCGGATCAGATGGACGTTGCCAAGCAGGTTCTCCGGCAGGTTTTAACAAATGTCAATAAAGGGAGTTAGTTATGGAGAAAACGAAATGGATCGGTTTTGCCTGTTCCTACACCCCCCTTGCGGTGATTCACGCCGCGGGCTTTACGCCGTATCGCGTCCTGCCGGATGACAAAAGCCCGGATCAGGCCGGGCGCATCCTTCACGACAATCTCTGCCCGCACGTCAAGCGCATCCTGGATCGGGCCGCGGCCGGAAACCTCCCGGAACTTGAGGCGATGCTGATCATGAACAGCTGCGATGCGATGCGCCGGCTCTATGATGCATGGCAGAAAACATGCCCGCAAATACCAGCGATACTGGTCGATCTTCCGGTCACGTCGTCGCAAAACGCCATCGATTTCTTCCGTGACCAGTTGGAGCGCGTCACCGGAGTTCTCGAAAATCTTGGCGACACCGGGATTAACCCGGAACGGATCGAAAACAGCATTGCCCTGTACAATGAAATGGCCGGATATTTCAGCCAACTCAGGGAAAAGAACCGACGCGGCGGCATGAAAAACGGTGCCGTCGTCCTGCAAGGCCTCTACAATCGGGCTTCTGTCGAGCCCCCGGAAGAGATGATCGCCGAGCTTGCCGGCCTGTTGTCGGAACCGGATGAAAACCTAAGTTCGGATGCCCTTCCCGTATACCTTTTCGGCAATGTCCTGACGGATCCGGCTGCGTTTTCCCTTTTCGAATCGTGTGGCGCCCGGATCATCGCAGAAGACATGTGTACCGGTTCGCGCCTCTTTACGGAGATCCCCCTGGAGGCAACCGGTGATTTCCTGGCCGATTACGCCGGCGGCCTGCTGGGACGCCGGCCCTGTGCCCGCACGTTTGATGCATCGGAACCGGGCCTGCTGGGCCGGGTAATCGTTGAAGCGGCCAAACATAACGGAGCCTGCGGGGTTATCGGGTATACCGTCAAGTTCTGTGATCCCTATGTGGCAAGGTTGCCCGAGATACGCGACGCCCTGAAGCACGAGGGGCTGCCGTTTCTTTTCCTGGAGGGCGATTGCACCATGAACACCATCGGCCAGCAGAAAACACGAATCGAAGCATTTATCGAAATGTTGAGGTGATGCCATGATGAAACACTACTTTGAACAATTGGAAAACGGATTGAAAAGCGCCATCGACGGTGGCAAAGCAAGCCCGCGCAAGCATTATTCCCTGGAGATCGCCCGCCTGGGAAAGCGGTTGTACTCAGGAGAAGACCGGGTGGCCTGGTGCGGGATTACCACGCCGTTTGACCTGTTAAACGCCATGGACATTACCTCCTGTTTTGTTGAATTTATCGGCGCCATGCTCGCTTCCACCGGGGTGGCGGGAGATTTTATCGAGGAGGCCGACCAGATCGGGTATTCATCGGATTCATGCAGTTACCACCGGGCGGTCATGGGGGCGGCCGTAAAAGGGATGATGCCGACCCCCGAATTTCTGATCGGAACGACCAGCCCCTGTTCCGGCGGGCTTGCGGTCCTGGAAAACCTGGCGCATCGCTTCGCAAAACCGCTCTTTGTCCTGCATGTGCCGCAGGATGAATCCGGAAAAAATGTCCGGTATCTGGCCGATCAAATTCGCAACATGGCGCGTTTTGTTTCTGACGCAACCGGTGCGTCTTTGGATTCCGGGCGGCTGCGTGCCGCCATGGAACATACCAACCGGGCGCGCGACATCATGACTGAGGTCTATGATCTGGCAAAACAGGTGCCGTCTCCGGTAACCGGCAAGGACTTGAGCAATTTTGGTATCGTCATGGCGCTTTTTCTCGGAACTGAAGCCGCGGAGCGCATTGCCCGGGCCTATCTCGAGGAGTTCCGCCGCCGGGCGGAAGCCGCCAGCCGAAACGCATCCGGCGAAAAGTTTCGACTCCTCTGGATCCAGAACCGCATTCAGTTTAAAAATCCGTTGGAATCGATGCTGGCAGACGATTTTCAGGCCACGGTCGTCATCGATGAATTAAACGATATCACCTGGGAGCCGATCGACACCGATAATATCTATGAAGGACTTGCAAAGCGGTCGATCTCGATTCCGTTTAACGGCGCTATTGAAAACCGTGTCACGCACCTTCAAAAACTCGCCCGGGAATACCGGATCGACGGTGCGATTAATCCCTGCAACTGGGGCTGCCGGCAGGGAACCGGATCACGCGGACTTATCGAAGACGGATTACGGCAGATCGGCGTCCCGGTGTTAAACCTCGAGGTCGATTGCATCGATTCCCGGAAATTCACCGAAGGCCAGTTTAAAACCCGGATAGAAGCGTTTTTCGAAATGGCGGATGCGAAGAAGGGCAACGTTTATTAATACAACGGCAACGGCGCAGCCGGGCAACGTCCGGCTTAATCGGTCAATTCGGTTGCGCCCGGGGGATCGAACGGCATGTAAATCTCGATGTCACTGCCATACGTACGTTTAAATTCGGCATGGGGGTAGCCTTTCTTGAAAACGTGAAGCATGGCCTTGTTTTCGCTTAGAACCGTGGCGGTAAAGGCGGTGTATTTATTTTCCCTGGCGATTTTTTCGAGCCGTTTCAGAAGATTAGAGCCAAGCCCCTGGTTCTGGTATTCTTCCTTTACGACAAAGGCCACTTCGGCCACCCTGTCTTCGGATTTGCCATAGGAGCCGATCCCCACGATTTCCTTGTGCTTGCCCCGCTGGGTGATGCCGATCAGGGTCATGTTCTGGTGATAATCGACCGTTGCCCACTGTTTCTGGAGCATTTCCCTTGAAAACACCTTCCGCTGGTTGAAAAAGCGGTAGAACACGGTGTTTTCCTGCAACGAGTAATAAAAGTTTCGGGTGGCGAATTCGTCGGAGGGAAGCAGCGGACGGAATTCCACGGTTTTACCGCTTTCGAGTTCCATGAAGGATTTATAGTTTTCCAGGAAAAGCAGGTCCTGGGTGCTCGGCGGCAATTGATCGGCAAAGATGTAATGCCGTTTTTTGGCTTCCTCGATCAGGTGTTCCCGGAAGCGGGGGTGAGCGATTTCGGCCAATTCCATGACCCGCTGATAGATGCCTTTGCCGTGAAGTTCAGCGATCCCGTATTCTGTGACGACAATGTCGACGTCCCCGCGGGTCGTGGCCACCCCGGCGCCTTCGCTCAAGTTGGAAACAATCCGGGAAACCTTACCGTTTTGCGCCGTCGACGGCAGGGCAATGATGGAAAACCCGCCCTTCGACATCTTGCTGCCGCGAATGAAATCGACCTGGTCCCCGATGCCGCTGTAGAAGAGATACCCTTTGGAATCCGTACAGATCTGGCCGGTCAGATCGATTTCGAGTGCGGAGCTGATGCTGATGAGATTGTCGTTTTTGGCAATCACATTGGGGTCGTTGACGAACTCCGCACTCCGGAAATAAAACATGGGATTGTTGTGCACGAAATCGTACAAGCGCTGCGACCCCATGCAGAGTGATGCCACCACCCGTCCGGGCAGGTACGACTTCTTCTTGTTGGTGATGACCTTTTGTTCGAACAGGGGCAAAAAGCCATCCGTGATCACCTGGGTATGAATCCCCAGATCTTTCTTGCCGTTTAGATAGGGCAGAATGGAATCCGGCAGGTGGCCGAATCCAATCTGCAGCGTGGACCCGTCATCTATGAGCTGGTTGACGTACTTTGCAATCCGCTCGACGATCTCCTGGTTTTTGGCCACCGGCAGGGCATCCACGAGCGGTTCTTCATATTCGACAATGTAGTCGAAATCATCGACATGAACAAAGCCGTCGCCCCAGGTCCGCGGCATGCGGGGGTTCACCTGGGCGATGACCAGGGGCGCGTTTTCCATCCCGGACAGGGTGATGTCAACGGAAATGCCAAGGCTGCAGATGCCGAACCGATCCGGTGGACTGACCTGCACCAGGGCAACGTCCAAGCCGATCTGTTTGGAGGAAAAAAGCTCCGGTATCTGGGAGAGATAGGCCGGAATATAATCGAGTTTTCCCTCGAAGGCGGCTTGTCGCATGTGCAGGCTGATAAAAAAGAGTTTCAGTGAGAAACGGTCTAAAAAATGCGGATCATCGACGTAGTGGGAAAACGTCGACGAAAGCATCTGGTAGACCACGATATCTTGAATGGAGAGGTCTACGACCATGGACCGGATCAGCTGCTGGGGCTCGCCGCAGCCGGTACCGATGAAAACCCGGCTCCCATTTTTTATCTTTTTGACCGCCAGTTCCGGGGTTAAGAGTTTTTCCGGGCAGTATTCTTTGAGATTCAAACTTTTATCTCTCCTTTCGGTTTCCTGGGGCTCAATCCGTTTCACACAGCAGTTCGCTCAACCGTTCGCTTAAAAACATGATCGACTCGATACCCAGGTGTTTCGTAACCGTTTCGTCAAACAGCAGCTTGACCTCGGCCTCAAACCCTTCCTCCGGTTCCCCGTCCCAGTACATGAGTATGACCGGAACCCGGGGCAGCACCTGGAAGAAAACCGCCAGGTCGGCATTGTTTTCTTTCGATGTCCGGTCGTCGCCGCCGAGAGCCAGGGCCCGGGCGCGAAGCGTTTGCGCATCCCCTGAAAAGCGCCGGATCAGGGGAGCTTCCACGTGGTCTTTCATCGACACCTGCTTGGATACCGTATTCGGAAATTCTTTGAAACTCTTCCAGTTGCCGGTCGGCGCTTCACTGCCGCCCTGGGCCATGTGGTTGAAGATAAACACCTGCTCATAGCGGCCCGCCTCGGAGCCGTCCTGTTTGTAAATCGTGCTGGCGCCGATCCGGATGGTTTCATTGAAGAAGGGCAGTTCCAGAAGCGTCTCGCCGTTTACCTCCACCAGTTTGCCACCGATTCGTTCCGGCAGATCCGGAATTGCCACGGAAGCCGAGCGCTCCTTTGCCCAGGCAAGAGCATCTGCGGCCATGTCCCGCTTGAGCCATTTTCCGGCGGCATACTGTTCATCGAGCTCCTTTTGACATTCTGCCACCACTGCTGCCTCCAGGTGGGGGCAGTTTTTCAGCGGCAGTTTCTCGGAGACCACCATTCCGGCAAATGCCATGCAGGAGCGGTACCCGCAGTCGCCGCAGTTCGTTTTCGGCAGGACATCCCGGCATAAATCGATGACGGACAGGGGCATATGCTAATCCTTTCAATGGTAGGTTTGTCGAGTTGTTCGCGTCACGTCCTACCATAATGCACCGGACCCACTGTGTCCATAGTGGCGTGCTGGAATTGCGTTTTCCGGTTAGCCGAAAAATGCCAGTTGGTGCTTTTTCATGCACGGTTTAAGATTCAGGGTAGGTTCAAGGTCAGGGTACAGGCGTGGTGACAGCAATTCTCGGTGAAATGTGTCGGTGATTAACGGGTGACCACGTAGGAGCGGGCCATGCCCGCGATGGCGGATGCATTTTCGCGGGCATGGCCCGCTCCTACAGAGCCTTTCGACGTTCACCGGGAATTGCTGGATGTTTTCAAATCGATTCGTTTCATCCGATGCCCTTCGGCTACTCTTCTGCCAGTTTTCTCAGATAACGGATAACCGCCCACCGGTCGTCAGTCGAAACGGTGTAGTACAACGGCGGATGCCGCTGGAAACCGAAACTGATTCGGTAAAACATCTGGCCGTCGCTCTGGTCCTGGACATATTCGCTTCCCAGATCGGTGGGCAGCGGCGCAAAACTCTGCCCGACCGTGCCGTATCCCCGTGCATCCTGCCCGTGGCAGTGGCTGCAATAATACCCGTAGCTTTCGGCGCCCCGTTGTACCGTTTCCCTGGTATCGGGAAGCGGATTTGATAGCTGTTCGATATCCGCCGTGAGCAGTGCATTTAACCCGCCCGTGATGGGAACCGATGCGGACGGCATCTCCGGCATGGGAATTTCATAGGTTCTGAGGGCTTCATCCTCGCGCATCCGCCCATAATCACAGCCGGACAGGAAAGACAGAACAGATGCGAGAAGAACTGTCCATACCACTGGCAGAACTATGGTTTTCGGGGCCGTCATCTGGGGGTGTCCCTTCTGCCTTCAGTATCGGAAGCCCCCATTTGGCCGGTAATGCCCTGGTCTTCCATGACATGCTGCCGGATCACTTTCCCCCCTTTTTCCGGGCTGGTGGCATTGAAAAGGAACTGCTTGGTGGTGCTGGTGGAATACCGGGAAGCGCCGGGAACATCTTCGATCGTACCGAAATGCCAGGGGCGCGGTCCTTCTGCCCCGACGGCAAAAAAAAGGAAGAAGGTGTAGGCGACCAGAAAAACCGACAGAAATGTGAAGACGGAAATCGTCATCAGGGCGTCTTTATGGTCCTTCATTTTTTTTGAAAGGGTCATACTGCGGGCTCCTGTTTTTTTTCGTGGCACTAAATAATCGGGTCGCTGCCAAGGCCGATGATAATGACATAAAAAAAGATCCACAGCCCGATGCCGATGTAAACGAAGATGAGTATCGGCGCTACTGTGTTGTGTTCCGCCCCCGGGACTTCCGTCGGTTTTGTTTTTTCGGAAACGTCCAGATCTTCGAACCGGCGCCGGTAATACCCGTACCATGAGATATAAATGGCAATTGCCGAAAACAGCCCCAGGAACAGCGCCAGGACCCAGTGTTGAAACGCGAGCAGGGTAAAATAGCGCATGTGAGATTACCTCGCCAGGAAATGATAAAAAGACAGGATCACCGGCGCCGTGAAAATAAGCATTCCGGTCATGACGATCGCCCCGAGAATATAGATTTCGAGAGGGAGTCTGCTTTCCGTTTCGACCGTTGTTTCCGGCCCCGGTTCCTGGCCGGTAAACGGCAGGAATCGGGCCCTTTCGGCATTACTGAACTGGCCGGCGGACAAACCCCAGAAAAAGGCCGCAACACTGATCACCAGCGAAATAAAAACCAGCAATGCCCATAGGGATGAATACATGTTGATCCTCCAATATTGCTCTTGCACTTAATCTTGCTCTTAATCTTAATCTTGCTCTTAATCTTAATCTTGCTCTTACTCTTAATCTTACTCTTAATCTTAATCTTAACCGCCTCGTAAAAAAGTCCGTTTTAACCACAGAGGGCACAGAGCACACAGAGAACTGCCCTTTATTATTGAACCTTCATGCCCTTCATGATCTTCATGTAAAAAAAACGCTTTCTCTGAGTCCTCTGTGGTTAATTTCTGCTTTTACGATTTTATCAATTTTGATCTTGATCTGAAAAATAGCAGATTAAGATTAAGATTAAGATTAAGAGTAAGAGCAAGAGTAAGAGCAAGAGTAAGAGCAAGAGTAAGAGTAAGAAAGATGCTTTCCCCCGGGTCTTTTACCGCTTTGGTTCATTCGGTGCATCGATTCCTTCGGGCGGCCCGTCGGCATCGGTTTCCCCGATGAAATATATCGAGATGTAGTGCCCCACATCCCAGATTTTTTCCGATTCGAGTTCTCCCTTGAAAAACGGCATGGCCGTGCCGGCGATGCCGTTCATGATCTGGTAATAGATGATCCCCCCGGAAATTCCCCGCCCCTTGAGTATCGTGAAATTCAAGGGCGGCGGGTCCAGAAACGGCTGGGCCGGTCCCATGCCGTCGCCCACCGGTCCGTGACAGCCGATGCAGAAACCCTGATAAATCCGGTGCCCCCGCTTTAATGCCGGCTCTGTCGCCGGGTACGGATTCGGCAGTTCGCGCCACGGTTTCGGAACTTTTGAATGGAGCCATTCCACATTTTTATCCGGCCCGGCCCGGTACGCCTCTATCGCCTGTTTCTTCCAGTGATTCTGTCGGGCCATCCGGAAATCTGCCATTTTAAACCCCAGGCTCTGCATGTAGGCGGTCAGGAG
>JAGXHH010000037.1 GCA_024636355.1 Desulfobacteraceae bacterium
ATCCGAAGCCGGCTACGAGATATTCCAACGGATGTTTGCCGAAAAGAGTTTTGCCTATGCAGCCGATGATGTCTTTGAATATCCGGCGGCACGGGAGCGCCTGCTCGAACAGTTTAAAACGCGAAGCCTGGAAGGGTTCGGGTGCGATAACCTGAATTCAGGGGTCGGCGCGGCCGGGGCGTTGTTGTACTACATCCAGGATACCCAGAAGCAGGACATCGTCCACCTGACGGGCATCGAGACTTACAGTCTGGAAAATTTCCTGCTCATCGATGAGGTGAGCTGTCGGAACCTGGAGTTGTTGTCCAATCTCCAGAACGGCGGCCGTCAGACGACCCTGCTCGGGGTCATGGACATGACGGTGACCGCCATGGGCGGGCGGGTACTGAAACGCTGGATCCGGTATCCGCTACGTGATCCGGAAGGTATCGGCGCCCGGCAGGATGCGGTGGCGGCAGGGCTCGAACACGTCTCCGAGCGCCGGATGGTACGGGAGGCATTAAAAACCGTTGCCGACCTCGAACGTCTGGGCAGCAGGATTTCCATGGGACAGGCCAGTGCCCGGGATCTCTGCGCCTTGAAGCGATCCATTCGGAGTCTGCCGGAAATCGTCGCCGCCGGCAACGATTTCGATGCCGCGCTGTTTTGTGTGGATGCGTCGCTTTTTTCGCCCCTTTACGCGTTGGCTGATCAAATCGATGCCGCCATTGTTGATGATCCGCCTCCGACAGTTCACGAGGGAGGCATGATCCGGCGCGGCTACCATGCCGAACTCGACGAGCTGATCCGGATCGCCCGGGACGGCAAAAGCTACCTGGCGGAACTCGAGGCCGAAGAGCGAAAAAAGACCGGCATCAATTCCTTGAAGGTCCGCTACAATAAAGTATTCGGCTATTATATCGAAATCCCGAAGAGCCATGTCGCTTCCGTGCCCGATCACTATGTTCGCAAGCAGACCCTGGTCAATGCGGAACGCTATATAACCGATGCGCTCAAAACGTTTGAAACCAAAGTGCTCGGCGCCTAGGAACAGCAGGCCGTGCTCGAGCATGAACTCTTCCTGGAACTTCGGACGGCCGTGGTCTCAGAAAATGCGGCCATACATGCGGCCGCAGAATTTGTCGGTCTCATCGATGTGCTCCTCGGTCTTTCGGAACTCGCTGAACGAAACGGTTACGTGCGCCCCGAGCTCAATACGGACGGGGTGATTCAGATCGAGGAGGGGCGGCACCCGGTGGTAGAAAAGCTGATTGCCGGTGAACGCTATGTCCCCAATACGGTACACCTGGACAACTCGGAAAACCAGATCCTGATCATCACGGGGCCGAACATGGCCGGCAAATCAACCGTGCTGCGCCAGGTGGCCATTATTGTCCTGATGGCCCAGATGGGGTCGTTCGTACCGGCAAAACGGGCCAGCCTCTGTCTCATAGACCGGATCTTCACCCGGGTCGGCGCCCTGGACAACCTGTCGCAGGGGCAAAGCACGTTCATGGTGGAGATGGAAGAGACCGCAAACATAATGAACAACGCCGGTCCCCACAGCCTGGTGATCATGGACGAAATCGGACGGGGAACAAGCACGTTCGACGGCTTAAGCATCGCCTGGGCCGTGGCGGAGTACCTGCATGATCTAAAGGGGACAGGCGTTAAATCCCTGTTTGCGACCCACTATCATGAATTGACCGAACTGCCGAAAGTCAAATCCCGGGTGAAAAATTGCAGTATTGCCGTCAAGGAATGGAACGATGAAATCATCTTCCTCCACCAGCTGGTTGAAGGCGGCACCAATCGCAGTTACGGCATCCAGGTGGCCCGTCTGGCCGGAATGCCAGAACCGGTCGTCAAACGGGCAAAAATGGTGCTGGCCAACATCGAAAACAACGGTCATGTTCTGGGTGAAAAAAAACATGGGGCGGGCCGTCGCCGGGCAAAAGGGGAATTCGAACAGCTGTCGTTATTTCGAAAGCCGGAGGAAATCGTTGTAGACCGGCTCATGAAGGTAGATATTTCATCAATGACGCCGCTCGAAGCGATCAACTACCTGAGTCAGTTGAAGGAAACGGTGCTGAAGAACGGTCCGCCGCCGGATGATTCCAATAAATAACAGTCGTCTCGCACAACAGCGAAACAGCCCATGTTCGCTGATTGAAGCAAAAGGTCCTTGATGTTTTCGATATTTTATGTAGTAAATTCGAGTAGACGTTCAAGCAACTACTTTCGTCCTGATTTTTCACTTATGACAAAGCGTGCCATTATTCCGGTTCTACTGATGAGCTGCCTGGCAGTGCTCTGGTCCTGTGCCAGCGTGGGAGCGTCGTCAAAAGCACTCTATTTTGAGGCTGAAGCCTGTTACCGGACTCTTCAGAAGCAGCCGGAAAAACAAAAATATCGATCATACTGGCTTCAATGCATCCGCAAGTTCGAATCGGTTTATGAAACCGACCCGGGCGGACCGTGGGCAAGTGCCGGCCTGTATATGACCGGCCGAATGTACCAGGAACTTTACCGGTATTCCTACAAACCGGCAGACCTCGCCAAGGCGGAGACGGTTTTCCGCACGGTCGTCAGGGAGTTTCCGACCAGTGCCTACCGGAAAAAGGCCCAGAGCGAACTGACGGCCATAGCCGCCCAGGGGGTCGATACCGGTCGGAGCGAAAAGGCCCGCCAGCAGTATTTTGAAGCTGAAGCCGCCTTCAACGAATTGCGGGCGGCGCCGGATAAGCAGAAATACCGGGTTTACTGGATGAACTGTATCCGCCTTTTTGAAAACGTCCGCCAGACGGACCCGGACGGCGCGTGGGCGGCGGCCGGACATTTCATGACCGGCGAGATGTATCGGGAACTTTATCAACATTCCTACAAGCCGGCGGATCTTGCCAAAGCCGAAGAGATTTTCCGGCAGGTGGCAGCCGAATATCCGACAAGCGCCTACCGGGAAAAAGCCGAGGCCGCTCTGGATAAGAAGGCACCGGATAAATATACAGATGTAAATAAAGATAAAGAAGATGTCCTGCGGGATCTGACCGGCGGGGATACGACATCGGGGGAAATGACCACCTCGGATGCCGGAAAAACCGGCGTTGCCGGGGAAGCGGCCAAGATTACCGGCGTCCGGTACTGGTCGAATCCGGAATATACCCGGATCGTAATCGATGTTAACCGCGAAACGAGTTTCCAGAACAACCTGCTGAACAAGGATCCATCGAACAATCAGCCCCACCAGCGGCTCTATGTTGATTTGAAAAACAGCCTGCTGGGGGAAAACATCCAGCGAACGATCCCGATCGACGATTCCCTGTTAAAAGATGTACGCGCCGCCCAGTATAGCAAGGAGACGGTCCGGGTTGTCGTCGACATCAAATCGTTTGAGAATTACAATATTTTTTCTTTGAAAAACCCCTTCCGGATCGTTATCGATGTCAGGGGAGATTCCCGGCAGACGGCTTCCGCCGGATCGACATCGCCCCCGATCGAATGGGGAACGGAAACCGCTTCGATTGCACGGCAATTGGCCCTCGGGGTGCACCGGATCGTCATCGATCCCGGGCACGGCGGAAAGGATTACGGCGCACCGGGATTTGTTTCCGGCGTCCATGAAAAACATGTCGTCCTCGATATTTCCAAACGGCTCGCAGCAAGAATCCGCAACGAACTCGGGTGCGAAGTGCTGATGACCCGCAACGATGACACCTATTTGACGCTTGAAGAACGCACGGCGATTGCCAATACACAAAAAGCCGACCTGTTTATTTCCATACACGCCAACGCGTCCCGGAACCGGGAAGCCTATGGCATCGAAACCTACTTTTTGAATCTGACCACCGATAATGAATCGATTGCTGTGGCGGCCAGAGAAAATGCCACCTCTGAAAAGAATATCAGTGAGCTCCAGACGATTTTAAACGATCTGATGCACAATGCCAAAGTGAACGAATCGAGTCGGCTGGCCACAAGTGTGCAAAGCATCTTGTGCAGTCAACTGGAAACCGGTTTCAGCCGGATTCGGAATAAAGGGGTTAAACAGGCGCCGTTTTATGTTCTTTTAGGGGCCCAGATGCCCGCCATTCTGATCGAAACCGCATTTATCAGCAACGACCGGGAGTGCCGGCGGTTGTCGTCCCCCGAATACCAGGAAGCACTCTGCAGCGGCATTATTGACGGCATCCGGCAATACATCAAAGCCACCCGTCCGTCATCATTTGTCTCCGTCGATAATCCCGGCGGGTGATGCAATAAGTTAACGCATAAAGGAAATTAGCAATGGGAATACAATCTATTTCCGTCCTGGATGGACGCTACCGGCATTATATGGACGGCCTCAATGATATCTTTTCCGAGTACGGCCTGATGAAATACCGGGTATTCGTCGAAATTCAGTGGTTGAAGTTCCTGATTTTCGAGCTCAAGGTAGAAGAAGTCGATGCCGGCCTTGTAGATTACCTGGACAATATCTTTGCGACATTTACTCCCGAGCGTGCGCTCGAGATCAAAGCCATTGAAAAACGGACCAACCACGACGTCAAGGCAGTAGAATATTATATTAAGCAGCAGCTCATCGATGGCGGCTTCGATTCAATAAAAGAATGGGTGCATTTCGCCTGTACATCAGACGATATCAATAATACCGCCTATGCCCTGATGCTGCAGGCCGGCCGGTCCCATATCGTCGAGAGTCTGAGCCGGGTGCTGGACAGGCTCGAAGTGTTCGCCAGAGAAAACAAATCGGCGCCGATGATGGCCCGAACTCACGGTCAGCCGGCCACACCGACAACGGTGGGCAAGGAATTTGTCAATTTCGCATGGCGGCTGCGCACGGAAATGGCAAAACTTGAGGCCGTTGAGATCGGCGCCAAATTAAACGGCGCAAGCGGCAATTTCAATGCGCACCATTGCGTGCTTCCCGAAATCGACTGGATTGCGGCGAGTCGACGTTTTTTGACCCATTACCTCGGGGTTGCCCCCTTGCTCTACACCACCCAGATCAATCCCTGCAATTACATTTCCGAACTGCTGCAGGCAATGATCCGAATCGCCGCAATTCATATTGATCTGGACCGGGACATGTGGGGGTATATCTCTCTCGGTTATTTCAAACAGAAGCTCAAAGAAGGCGAAGTCGGCTCATCGACGATGCCGCACAAGGTAAATCCGATCGATTTCGAAAACAGCGAGGGGAATATGGGGCTGGCCATTTCGATGATGGAACACGTGTCGGTCAAATTGTTGATATCACGTTTTCAGCGGGATCTGAGTGACAGCACCGTGCTGCGCAATCTCGGGGTCCTGTTCGGTTATGTCGAGGTTGGATTGAAAAGCACGCTTAAAGGATTGGACAAACTGGCCATCGATCGGATCGCTATCGAAAAGGATCTGGCGGACAATCTCGAACTGCTTGCCGAACCGATCCAGACGGCGATGCGGATGTATAAAGAAGACGAGCCATATGAAAAATTAAAGGCCCTGACCCGCGGGCGCAAGATCGACCGTGGGGATCTGGTTGACTTCCTTGACCGGCTCGAAGCCCTGCCCGATTCGGTAAAAAACCGGTTCAAACAGCTGGAAGTCACAGCATATACGGGACTGGCTGAAGAACTGGTGGATCAATATTTTTCAGAAATGAAGTAAAAGCCAAAGTGGAATAGAGCAGCAGGCGCTGTTTTAATATTGACTTTAAATTGTGTATTCAATAGTTAGGAATTAGAAAACAATCGTATTACAATTCGATTGTCTAGTAGCAAAACGAAGGGCCGGTATCGGAAAGGTTTTTAATCGGGCGATGGTACGGTTTTTGCCAAACCGATTTTTTAATTGATTAAATCCATTGAATGCGTTAACAATTAATTGCGTTTTCACGCGAAAACAGCGATTTGTAAAATGATCAGACCGTATTCAAAAGCACCTGCCGTTTTGCGAGGAGAACGCTTCAACCGGGATTTCTAAAGGGATGGTAATTAATGGATTTTACGATTGATTTTACAAAAGAGCAGATTGAATCCATCGAAGATGTTCTTCAGGAGGAGTTAATCGACCTCGGCGTACAGAGCGTGATACTGATGGATCTGGCCGGAAACGTGATTGTCAATCTTGATAATGGCGGTACCAGTCATGACGTTTATTCTCTGGCGGCATTGGCGGCGGGCAATTACGGGGCGGTCAGCGCAATGGCCAATATAATCGGCGAGCAGGAATTTTCTTTGCTGTTTCATAAAGGCGAGGAAGAGAGCATTCACTTCAGCAAAGTAGTCGAAGATCTGCTGCTTCTCACCATTTTTAATAAAGACGTATCTCTCGGTTTTCTGCGTTTGAAAGTGACCGAAGCGATCAAGCGGATTCAGATGCTGATTTAATGGCATATCCCGCGGCCGGCGAAATCGGCCCCGCATTCCGTCTCAAAGGACAGGACTGACGGCACACCAGAGAAGATGCAACGGCTGTTGAATGATATCGACGTTCAACGGGAGCGGATTTAACAATAAATGTTCCGGAGGATAGCGATTTGGCGTTAATAAATCCGAAGAAGCGGGAAGTTCAGGTTAAAATTGTCTATTACGGCCCGGGTCGTGGCGGTAAAACGACGAACTTGGAATTCATCAACCGCAAATTCAAGAAGCGGATTCTCAACGAAATGGTCACGGTCAAGACCTATGGGGACCGGACTCTTTTTTTTGATTTTCTGCCGTTTGATATCGGAGAAATAAAGGGCCACAGCATTAAAATCCAGCTATATACCGTTCCGGGACAGGTAAAGTACAATGCCACTCGGCGCCTGGTGCTCCGCGGCGTTGACGGGATCGTCTTCGTTGCGGATTCCATGGATCTCCGCAGGGAAATGAACATTCGATCCCTCCAGAACCTGAAAGAAAATCTGGAATCGTTTAACAAAAATATTTTCAATATCCCGCTGGTCATGCAGTACAACAAGCGGGATCTTTCCGAAGAAGGCATTCCCATTTTATCGGAGGACGCCCTGCAGAAAGATTTGAACAGCCGGCTGAATGCCCCGTATTTTCCAGCCAGTGCCATCCGCGGGGACAATGTGGCGGCAACCATGAAAAAGATTATCGCATTGACGGTAAGTTCATTAAGAAAAAAACTGGAATAGGAGGAAAGGCCATTGGCGAAAACGGAAGATGATGGGGGCATCGGAGCCGAAGTGAGCAGCAGGCTCGATGAACTGTTCGGTGAAGACGATGGTTCGGAGGCCCCGGGTTTGGATGCAGCCCCGGCAAAATCTGTCGGTCCGATGAAATCCAAGCCGCAAGCGCACGCGGAACCCAATGGTAATGCCAACGATGCCGAAGGTTCGCCCGTCAAGAATTTAAAGGCGCTGGTATTTGGAATCGACTGGGAGATTACAGACGATTCGATGAGAGCATTCCTCAAAGAGGTCCGGCGCCTCCAGCAGAAGTATCCGAACGACCAAATTCTGTCGATGTTTCTCAAGCTGCATGAATCGATCGGTAAATACATCAAAGCCAAAATGGCCCGTGCCCATCCGGACGCCCTTAACTTTGTGACATCTGTATTCACGGCTTTCGAAAAAGTCCTTCTCTCTCCTGGAATGCCGGAAGCGCAGAAGAAAAAGTTGTTGAGCAGTGAAGTAAAGACGTTTAAGGACTTTAAGCAGCGGGTTTTGAGCCGGGATAAAGCGGTGGCGCATGCTGAACCGCAAATCGCTGCGCCAGTCGAAGCCCCGCCACGGCAGGTGGTGGCGCCCGCGGCAAAACCAGCGGTTCGCCTGGATAACCAGGAGGCCCTCGATTATATCGTCGAGGAACTCAAGAAAACGATCAAGGCCGAATTTCATACCATTCGGCAGATTCTGAAGAATCTGGGCGCCTGAGCCGTTTGCGGCCGACGGTGTAATGTAACTCCTTTTAGCATTAAAAAAGAATACCAGGACGGCAAGGAAGAAAGCGATGCTGACTTACACCGTGTAAGTTGAGGCGCTAAAGACCAGGCCAATGAAGGCGGCTTTGCAATGCGACATGGAAAAATTCCGGGTAAACGGGGCACGCCCCTTTATCATCGAAGCGCCTGAGCGCCGGTTTTCAAGATTTGGCCTGGCGAAGTTTATTAAATGGATCGGAGGCATTCATATGGCGAATATCTTTGCGGGTGACATCTCCAAGCTCGTTCTTAAGCGGACGGTCAGGGCTGATTTAGGGGAAGTGTCCCTGGACAGTCAGATGCTGCACGTCATGATGGAACTCGATGGGCAAAAGACACTTGGGCAGGTTGCCCAGTCGTTGAACATGAACCTGAAAACCTTGCGCGCAATCACCGACCGGCTCCATCAGCTTCGGCTCTGTGAATCCGCTAAAGACTCGATGCCTGTCTTGAGCCGGGATTTTTTCTCCGTCCTTTCGGCTGAATTGTCGAGAGCCATGGGGCCGATCGCCGATGTGGTCATAGAAGATGAAATCAGTGAAATGGGTGAATCCCATAATCGTTTTCCGTTACATCGGGCGGCTGAACTCGTCGATGTTCTGGCCCGGCAAATCCTCAGGGAAGAGCGAAAAGTAGCCTTCCAGCAGGTAATGGTAAAAGAACTAAGGGGAATTGGCTCTTGATTGGCGCCGGTAAATTCCCGTCTATTGCATTGTCGTGATTTTTCATTCGCTCAACGCAGGTTATCTATTTGTTCGCGCATGATAAAGCACTCCGCTCTGTAGATGAATCCCTTAATTTAGATGTTTTTTTACCCGTTTTGTCCTTTTTACGAGAGTATTGACTCTTGAGGAAACCACCAAAGATGAAAAAAGGGCGCACCTTTTTCATATTGTCAACTTTGAGAAGGAGGAGTTAACCATGACGGTGATTTGCGAGGAATGCGGGAAGGTTTATCACGTCGACCCGGATAAGCTGCAGCGTTACAAAGGCAAAACCATTAAGGTACGATGTGGTGAATGTGGTCATGTCACCCAGTTGTCGAGTGTTATGGAAACCACCGGGCAGTCTGCTGATGCCTATGAGGAACCGGTCGATTACAGTGGCCCCGCAGAAACGGAAACCCCTGCGCCCTCGGATTACATGCCGTCTTACTCCGACCCCCCCGCATCCCGTCCGAAACATTCCATGGGCGACAGCAAAAAGGGTTGGATCGGATTGCGGGGAAAAATGTTTTTTCTCTTCCTGGTCATACCGATCGCGCTGATGGCAGTTTCTGGCGTTTTATCCCAGATGCAGCTGAACGATCTGGTCGCTGGCATTACACAAGAGAGTACCGAACTGGTCAGTGAGGCGGGTAAGGAGCAGCTGCTCCAGAAAGCCCGGGACGTTGCACTCCAGTGCGAAATCTATCTGAAGGCACATCCCGAACTGGGGCGTGAAGATTACAGCTATGACCCGGAATTCAACCAGATTGCCGTGCAGAAAGTCGGCAAGACCGGTTATACCTGCCTGATCCAGGAGCCGGAGGCGGATAAGGGACAGAACTGGACGATATGGGCGCATCCCAACCCAAATATTATCGGCATCGATGACATCGATATGATCCGCAAAGCCCTTGGTCCTTATTTTGACGAATTCTTTGCGATATTGGCCCGCGCACAGGGGCGCAAGGAATCGACCGGCCCGTATATGTGGAAGGACCCGGATGGAAAAATCCGACCCAAATTTATGGCGATTTCCCCCGTTACGCTCGAAGACAAGCCGTTTTTGCTGATGAGTACGGCGTATATGGATGAGTTTACCCAGAAGACCGAAAGCCTGCGGGCCGATGCCATGGAATCGGCGACTCGGACCCGGAATATCAATCTGGGTATTTTAATTGTGGCTATCATTGTTATCGGTATGTGCATCACGATTTACGGGTACCGGTTGACCCGGAACATTCAGTATCTTACCGAAGCGGCCGACCGCATCAGCGTCGGGGATCTGGAAGCCGAAATCGAGGTGAAATCCACGGATGAGATCGGCAGCCTTGCCGATGCCATTTCCCGGATGCAGGACAGCCTCCGATTCTCGATAGAGCGCTTGCGTCGTCGACGGTAAGTGCTCGATTCCTGGCAAATAACACGCAATGCGTTCGCCGGTGGCGACGCATTGCGTGTTTTATCTACACCAGCAGCACGCAACAACTCCGCTTGGGGACATGTGAGGTTCAATGATAATCATACCACGTGAAAAGCCGGCCATTGAAAGTCTGAACAGCTATTACCTGAATATCAAAAAGTTGATCGAGCATTACCAGGGAGACCTTGGTGCAGGGGTGGTCCATTTCACCTCCCCGGTTGCCGAAGCAGTTCTGTTCTTTGATGAAGCCAATCTGGTCAATGGCCATTACGAAGATAAAAAGCAGACGATAGACGGTCAGGCGGCCATTGATCGGGTCATGGATCTGGCGGGGAAAAACAATTTTTCCGTTTCCGTTTTCCGGGTCATTCCGGAACGGATTTATTTCTGGGCAAATTTGTCGAATTCCAAGGTCCTGTATAGTGATTTGTCCTCCGAATTTACAGACCTCGAGGCCCTGATCAAGAAGATGGAGGCTGAACGGTTCACCGGTTATATCGACGTGCAGTTAACCGAAGAGAAAGCGGGCGGGCTCTTGTTTTTCTTCAATGGTGAGGTTATCGGCGGTTCTTCTGCTGCGGCCGATGGGGAGATCAACCGATCCGATGCCTACAGGGAAGACCTGATAAAACGTTCCCGTCAATCCGGCGGCAAATTCAGTGTGCATAAAATCTTCATGGATGCCACAAACAACGTCTCAGTACCTGCCCGAAAAAAAACGGCCCCGCAAATTCCAAAACCCGCGGCGCCGGCAAAAACATCGAGTAAGACCCCCATGGATTCGGCCCGTGTAGTTGAAATGTTGCGGGTTCTACTCGTCACAATGGAACAAGTGGTGCGCGGCAACAAGAAAATTCGGGTCGATTTTGAAACCCTTCTGAATAAAAAATTCGTGGAAAAAGCGGACCAGTATGAATTTCTTGATCCTTTTGCCGCTGAATTCCGCTATTCGGGTGGAAAGATTACGTATACCGGGAACAGCAGTCAGAAAGTGCTTGTGGAAGCTATTGTCGAGTGTACAGCCGAGATTGCTTCGGCTCTCGGCATCATGAACGAACTGCGGTTGCAGCTAAATCCGTGGCGCAACGGCTTTGCAGACGAAGTCATTGGATTTGATATCCGGCTTTAGATAAGTCGGACCGTATAAAACAGCAAAATATTCACCGCCCCCGCTTTTGGCGCAGGCGTTACCGCCAGGATAGGAACTCCAGAATGATACCGAAGGTATTGATCGTCGATGATGACCCGGCACTGCTTGGGTTGCTGGAAGAAGAACTCAAAGATTATGATGAGATGTTTTGTGTCCGAACCGCACTCGGCGGCCAGGCCGCGCTTGATCTGATGGACAGCGATTATTTCACTCTTGCCATCACGGATTTGCGGATGCCGGGTATCGACGGTTTCGAGCTTCTGAACCGGATTTCAACCCAGTATCCGGATATTCCCGTAATTGTCATCACCGGTTACGATCGACCCAAGACCCGGGAAGTCGTCTTGAAAAGCGGTGCCGCCGATTATTTGACAAAGCCTCTTGCCAGTGCCAAGTTAGCCGCCCGGATCATCAAGGCTCATAAGAAAATGGCGGAGGGGGGGAGTCTGAACAACGTTACCCTGGAAACGTATCTGCAGCTGGTAGAAATGGAACAGCAGACATGTACCTTGCGAATATCTGAAAAAACGGGCTTAATGGGGGTGCTCTTTTTTCGTGACGGGGAATTGATGGATGCCCGCTTCGGAAATATGAGGGGACGGGATGCCTCTTATGAAATTCTTTCCTGGGATGGGGTTTCCTTGTCCATTGAAAACGCCTGTATCGTCAGTAGCAAGCAGATCACCGGCGAATTACAGGCAATACTGCTCGATGCGATGCGAAACAGGGACGAAAGCCTTGATGTTGAAAACGATCTGCAGCGAGATGACGAAGATGAATCCGGTGGCGCCATTCTTCTCAGTGATCCGGTGAATGACAGGGCGGAGCCGGAGTCAGCAGCTGCCGCATCGAGTCCTCCAACTGCATTAAACAAATCCGTAGCCGCACCGTCCCCGTCGGATCAACCGGAGCTGACGCCGGTTGATCTTGTCCGGAAGAAACTGACCGATGCGCTGGGAAACAAGGGCGCCATTGAAGATGTCTACAGCGATTCACAGTGGAATGAGTTGATTTCCCAGGTGGAGGCTGTCGGGGAGATATTTGATGCCGGGACATTAAATGTTGTATGTTTAAACCTGGGTCGTACCGGTCAGCTGCTTATAGTGCCCGGCGACGAACCGGTTATTGCCGCATTGGATGCGGATGTCTCCCGGGACAGGGCCATTGGTGCGCTGATGTAGAAGTCGCCCGCCATGTCTCGACATCGCCGCCAACGAAACAATGATTTGCGAATGATACTCAACCACCCGATACGGGACGCGCTTAATGAAAGATATTTTTACAGACATACTTGGAATCGAAGGGGTCCATGGTGGTATTGTCTTGACCACTGGAGGCTCTGTGGCCTTGAGCAGCTTTTCTGCTCAGTACCAGGACGAAGAGTCGGCAATATCCCGAGTTGACTGGAACGGCTTTACGCTGGAGCTCACGGACCTTAAAGAAGCTGAATTTGTATTCGAGCAGATTCGACTTTATGTGAGAAAAACACAAGCGGGTCATCTGGTGATCGTAATGGATGACATCGCTCCGATTTCCATGGTTCGTCTGAATTGTGAAATTCTGCTGCCTGAACTGGACCGGGTAAAGCCGGCCGGTAGTAAAATCGGTCAAATTCTCAGGAAGAAAATTTTTTAAACCGCCCAAACAGTCCCGCAGCACCAATTTCCTGGTTTTCGATAAATGTTTGTCAACTGACATGACATGTCGCTACTCGGGAAAATTTCGACAATTGCTCTGTCAATCGATCAATGGTTATCATATCCTCTGTTGCACTGATTATTCTGAGCCGGCGGAGAAAATCAGGCGCATAAAATTCATTTAAAAATAGATTGCGGCTAACGGCCGCCTGAAATTACCGCATGCGGATTATCGTTAAAGGATTGCATCAATATGCAGCCCATGGCTGAAAAAAAAGATGTGGAATCGAAAATCAAGACGGCTGAGGCCTATGAGTCCCACGGGCTGTACGATGAAGCGGTTTGTCTTTACCAGACCATTCTTTCCGATTATTCCGAGATCGACCCGGCCACTCGCGCAAAAATTAAAGATAGACTCAGCGGATTGAGCCAGGAACTCGACGATCTCGATCAGGAGATGCCCCAGAATTTAACTTCTGAAGAAGTCACCCATCTCAAAACCGGGCTGTCCATCGGTGAAAGTGTACCGGAAATCTGCGACAGCGCGATGGCTTTCAAGGAACTCGGACTCTACAAGGAAGCCGTCGAGGAATATCGGAAGCTATTCGGCACGGAATACCCGATTGATGATTTTTTCCCCGATCTTCTGGAATGCCTCTTTCTCCTTTCCCCTCCGGCTCAGGTGGTTGATGAAATCAGACAACTGATCAAAGCCCATGCGCTGGATGAAAAGCTTACAGCGTCGATTCATTACCAGCTCGGCCTGGCGCTGGAGCAGCGGGATCACAATAAACTTGCGGTCGAATCTTACAAATTGGTTCAGAACATCGACCCGATTTATCCGAAAATCAAGGAAAAGATTGAAGCGGCAGAGCCGGGGCGCCAATTCGAGTCCCGTTACGATTATCTGCTTCGAAACGGCATCGTTACCACCGATCAGCTCCAGAAGTGTCTGGCCATGTCCAAGCAGCTCAGAAAGAGCGTTGAACATGTACTGATGGACCAGTTCAAGGTACCCAAGGAACAGATCGGCAAATCCCTGTCCGCCTATTACAATTGTCCCTTCAAAGTATTTGATCCGGCCATGGAGGTCCCCTATGAGCTGCTGGCCAACCTGAAAAGACCGTTCCTTCTCCAGGATATATGGGTGCCCCTTCACTGGGAAATCGATCACATCGAAATTCTACTCGATGATCCCAAGGATTTACGGAAACTCGATCATGCTAAAGCCCTTTTCAATACGAACAAGTTTACGTTTTCGGTCGGAACCCGGGAAGATATAGAAGCGGTCATCAACCATTTTTTTGCTGAAAAAAAGACGCAGGTGGCTCATGACCGGGGCGAAACTTCCGATGGACTGACGGAAATGCCGGAGATCGCCTTTGAAGAAGACGATGACGATGACGAGGAGGATCCTTTTGCGGACGCCTACACCGAAGCCTCCGGGAAAGTGGTGCGCCTGGTGGATCAAATCCTGATCTCAGCTTATCGAAAAAATGCGTCCGATATCCATGTTGAACCTTCTCCAATTACGAAACGGACAAAAATCCGGTTCCGTATCGACGGGGTCTGCCAGAACTTCACCGAAGTGCCGAATACGTTTTCCAATGCGCTGCTGTCCCGGCTTAAAATCATGTCCGGACTCGATATCGCTGAGCGGCGCATGCCCCAGGACGGCAAGATCAAGTTCAAACGCAAAGGCATTCCCCAGTTTGAACTGCGGGTCGCCACTCTGCCGACCGCCGGCGGGTATGAGGACGCGGTGCTGCGTATCCTGGCCAGCGCCGGGGCCATGAAAATAGATGAGATGGGCCTCAAGGAACGCAACCTAAGCGTGTTGAAACGTGCCATTCTCAAACCGTACGGTCTGATACTGGTTGTAGGGCCGACCGGTTCCGGGAAAACAACCACACTGCATTCGGCCCTCGGGCATATCAATACCCCGGAACGTAAGATCTGGACGGCGGAAGATCCTGTTGAAATTTCCCAGGAAGGATTGCGCCAGGTCGAGATACACAAGAAGATCGGACTCGATTTCGCCCGGATCATGCGGTCGTTTCTGCGTGCTGATCCTGATGTGATCATGGTCGGTGAAATGCGGGATTTCGAGACGGCTTCCACCGGTGTTGAAGCCTCTTTGACCGGTCACCTCGTGTTTTCAACCCTGCATACCAACAGCGCCCCGGAAACCGTCACCCGCTTGCTTGACATGGGGCTCAATCCATTGAACTTTTCCGATGCATTCATCTGCGTACTGGCCCAGCGCCTGCTCCGTCGACTTTGCAAGAACTGCCGGAAGGAATACCATCCATCAAAAGAGGAGTTCGATGATATTGTAAACGATTACGGTACGGAAGCCTTTTCCGAAACGGGGATCGCGTATACCGCCGACATAAAAATCCATGCTCCGGTCGGGTGCGAACAATGCAGCGGTACCGGTTATAAAGGACGGATGGGCATCCACGAGTTGATGGAAGGGACAAAGGAAGTAAAACGGATGATAAAGAAGCAGGCCAGCGCCGAAGAATTGTTCGTACAGGCAAAGAGCGAAGGCATGACGACATTGATACAGGATGCTATTCTCAAAATGTTTGATGGGTTGACCGATATGGGCGAAGTCCGACGGGTCTGCATTTCATCATAGAATTTATTCGGGAACCGTTTATGTTGTTCCTATTATGCAGGAAACGGCATACAGCGAGGCGTTTAATCCTCTCAGAATGCAGTTGAATTCAGATAAAAAAATGAGACGGACTGGATGAGGAATTTCTTTCAGTGGCTAAAACGGATATGGCGTCCTTCGTGCCCCCCGTGTACTGCGCAAAACAGTCAGTCAGATCAGCGGGGATTTGACCGTTATGCCGTTTCCTTTCCGGTAATTATTTCCGGAAAGGACGTCAAAGGTGCAGAAAATCATGAAAAGACGGTACTGCACGATATTTCCGGCAGCGGCGCCATGTTCATGTCCCAGACCCCGGGAAAATATTATCCCGGGCAACTGTTGAAGGTATCCATAATGCTCGACGGCACCAATGATGTTCGTGCCCGGATCCGTACGGAGGCCACCGTTATCCGGATTCATCACAACGGGACTTTGTTAACGGAAGTCCGTCCGGACGGAATGTCTACCGGCATCGCCGTACAGTTTGACCGTTCCTTTGAATTCGAGCGGATCGACAACAGTGATTACAGGTCAAATGGATGAAATTGGCTTATAAAAGGACTTTTGAAACATTTTCCGGAAAGATCCGCGTCGCGCTGGCGCTAATGGCGGTGTTGCCCTGTTTGATCGTTATATACCTGTTTCTGGATGAAGGAATCGTACCGACGGATACGGTTTACCTTTTCGCTTCGCTGGCATTGCTTTCCATTTTTTCCGGTTTTGCGCTCCTCTGGCGGTCTGCTTTGCAGCTTTATTATTTAAGCTGCGAAACCGGAAAGCTCGAATCAGGGGAAAAACGGGATTCGATTCAAATTCAGGGGGATGACGAAGTCAACCGGATCGCCGCTCATTTCAACTCCCTGCTCAAGCGGCTCGAGGAAATGAAGCGGAAAAATCAGGATCAGGCCACGCAGTTAATGGTCTATGCCCGGGACCTTTCCCTTTCCTATCAGCGCACCAAGCGAGAAGAGGAACTGCGCAACCGCATCAGCCGCTATGTGGGCAATAACCTGGTTGAAAAACTGGTGAATCTCAAGGACGGGGTTTTCCTGGAAACCGAACGGCGTTCGGTGACGGTTCTTTTTGCCGACATCCGTTCCTTTACGGCCATTGCCGAGCGCATGGCGGCCGAAGATGTGGTGCTGATGCTCAATCAGTATTTTTCGATTATGGTGGATTTGATTTTTAAGAATACCGGACTGCTGGACAAATTCGTAGGCGATCAGCTCATCGCCGTCTTTGGTCTGGTCGATTCCGATACGAATCCGCCGGAAAATGCAATCCGGACGGCCATCGAGATGCAGGCGGCCACGGAAGAAATCATGAAGAAAAGAAAACGCAAAGGCCTGGAGACGTTTGACGTCGGTATCGGGATCAACACCGGAAATGCCATTATCGGCAACATCGGCTCGACGAACCGAATGGATTACACGGTAATTGGTGATTGTGTCAATGTCGCAGCACGGCTGGAACAGATGGCCAAGGGCGGCGAAATTATCATCGGAGAACAGACCTATATCAATAATACCGGCAGCTTTCAATTCGAAAGCCGGGGCGAGGTCTACGTGAAGAACAAACTCGAACCTGTCGTCTGCTACAACGTCCTTGGAAACCAGGCGATCTCCTCATCCAAAGCGGCAATTCCCTCCTGACCCCACGGGTTATGTCAAAAGATGCCTGAAATATCCGGCGTAAAAAAGCGGAACTGTAGCGCCGGTGGAAAATGTCCGTTGAACTTGCATGAAATTCCTTGTAATTTACTTACGGTGATTACTGTGGGAAAGGACGGCAGGTAGTAAGCTGTTTTGGGGAAAAAGAGTGGAGAATGGCGGAAGTGCATGGGAATCGAACCCACCCGGGACGGTATTAACGCCCCACACCGGATTTGAAGTCCGGGAGCCCCACCAGTGAGCTGCGCACTTCCGCAATCTGCAAAAGAAATTATCGTTTAATTCCTTCGGGGTCAAGCATTTTAAAAAAGGATCCATAATGACAATGATCGACGACAAGGACCGACTGGGCCGGACATTCAAGTTCCTGGCAGGAATCGACAGCGTTTCCCGGGAAGAGGGGATAATATCTCAGGAAATCCGAAAAATCCTGGAGGAACTCGGAGCCGAGGTGTTTATCGATGGCAGCGGCCGGCAGACCGGCAGCAATACCGGTAATCTGATCGCCAAGTTTGATGGCAATCGCAACGCCCCCATACTGTTGTTAAATGCCCACATGGACACGGTCGAGCCGGGAAGGGGTGTCAAGCCCCAGTTCTCGGACGGTGTGTTTACGAGCGACGGCACCACGGTGCTGGGGGCCGATGATAAGAGCGCCATTGCCATCATTATAGAAGCCTTGCGGCTGATTCGCGAAAAGGATCTGCCCCACGGACCCCTGGAGGTGGTCTTCACTATCTGCGAAGAAATCGGTCTCCTGGGGGCCAAGCACCTCGACTACAGCCTGCTTGCTGCCGAGGTCGGCTATGCGCTCGATACAGCCGACACCGAAACCATTATCACCATGGCCCCGGCATCGAATCGGTTCGACCTGACCGTGCATGGCAAATCGGCCCACGCGGGCGCCGATCCGGAACGGGGAATAAATGCCATCGCCATCGCCAGCAAAGCGATTGCAGGCCTGGAACTGGGCCGCATCGATTCCGAGACCACCTGCAACATCGGGTTTATAGAATGTGCAGGGGCAACCAATATCGTACCGGACCAGGTGCGGATCAAGGGAGAAGTCCGGAGTCATGACCTGGAAAAGCTCGAGGAGGTAACCCAACGGATCATTGCGGCATTTGATCAAACGGTGGAAAACTGGCCACAACGGGATGACGCACAAGGCCTGCCCCATCTCACAGTTCATGTCGATAATGAATTTCCCGGAACGAATATTTCCGATTCCCATCCGGTGGTCCGACTGGCCAAAAAAGCTGCCGAAAATCTGGGGCGGCAGATCGTATCGAAAAAAACCGGCGGCGGCGCGGATGCCAACATCTTTTTTTCACGGGGAATCATTACCGGCGTGATCGGTACCGGCATGCGCGACATCCACACGGTTCGGGAATGGATCCGGCTGGATGATATGGCCGAAACCGTTCGGCTGCTGCTCGAGATCATTCGCCTGCATGCCGAACGGGAACCGATATCATGATCGCCTACCTGGATTGTTTTTCCGGAATCAGCGGTGACATGACCCTGGGTGCCCTGGTGGATCTCGGGGTCCCCGTGGACTGGCTCGAAGACCGGATCAAGACGTCATTGTCATTAACCGGCTTTCGCCTCCAGGTTCGTACTGTTGACCGTTCGGGGATTTCCGCCCGAAAGGTTGATGTGATTGTCGATGATACGACCGAACGCGATTATGCCCGAATCCGGCAGATGATTCAAACGGGAAACCTTTCCGCCGCGGTTGCGGAAACGAGTCTGGCCATGTTTGCGCGCCTGGCCGCTGCGGAAGCAAAAATTCACGGCTGCCCGGCAGATGCGGTTCACTTCCATGAACTCGGCGGAGTTGATGCCATTGTCGACATTGTCGGTGCGGCCCTCGGGTTCGATTACCTGGGCATCAAAACTGTGCGGGCATCCTCGATTGCCCTGGGTTCAGGGACGGTGCGCTGTGCACACGGAACGCTTCCGGTACCGGCGCCCGCAACGGTGGCTATACTGGAGGGGGTGCCGGCATATGGCACCGAAAGCGGCTGCGAACTGGTGACGCCGACCGGGGCGACCATTGTCACCACCCTTGCCGAAGGATATGGTGTTCTGCCCGATATGGTGATCGAAAAAACAGGGTACGGGGCAGGGCACAGGGATCTGAAAGGCCGGCCGAACGTGCTTCGCATCATAACCGGCCGATTGGAAAGCGCTTCCGCTGATACCATGGAAATGGTGGAGACGTGCATTGACGATATGAATCCGGAGGTGTTCGGATACGTAAGCGAACGGCTTTTCGGCGATGGTGCGGCCGATGTCTACATGGTGCCGGTCTACATGAAAAAGGGGCGACCCGGCACAATGTTGCAGGTGCTGTGCAGCCGGGCGAACCAGTCGGCGGTTATCGAGCGGATTTTAAATGAAACGACCGCCATCGGGGTGCGCCATTACAGTGTCCAACGACAGGTTCTGGAACGCTGCGCCGTGACGGTATCCACGCCGCTGGGTCCGGTTGCGGCCAAGCAAGTGAGAACCCCGGATGGAAACGTCCGTATTGCACCGGAATACGAAGCATGCCGGAAAATTGCGGCTGAAAAGAATCTGCCCGTTCAATCGGTTTATAATGCCGTTCTGCGGCATATCGGCCAGGGAAAATAGAGACGAACTTTCTGCGGTAAACAATGCCTTGACACGAGGTATGCCGGATTATAGAACCGTTTCCATGAATTTCAAGCGCCACCTGATCATCGGCATTGCCACATGCGGCGGTATTGGAAACGCCCCGTTTGCCCCCGGAACATTCGGATCGCTTCCGGGCGTGCTCCTCTATTTTCTGCTCTCGGTCCTGGCTCCGGCGTATGCGGTGGTCTGCCTGCTGAGCATTATCGGTATTGCGGTCTGGAGCGCCGGACATGCCGAGCAGTTTCTCATCCGGAAGGATCCAAAAAATGTCGTAATCGATGAAATCGCAGGGATGGGGGTCACGTTTATCGGCCTTCCGTTTTCCTGGCCGGTCGCCATTGCGGGATTTCTTCTTTTCCGGATTTTTGATATTATAAAACCGTATCCGATAAATTTTCTGGAAAAACGGTTTGCCGGCGGCATCGGCGTGGTCATCGACGATGTGGCGGCCGGTGTGATCTGCCGGATTCTGTTGGGGGTCGGACTCTGGTTGATCTGAGAAAATTATAAAGAGATTGCCGCAATGGCCGGAAACGGGAAATCACAAGACGAAAGGCAACCGGCATCGAAACGAATCCGGGCGTTTGTCGCGATAGAACTGCCGGAAACGGTCCGGAATGCCTTGGGCAGCCTTCAGAAAAATCTCAGGGATTACGGATTTTCCGCCAAATGGAGCCGGCCGGAAAATATCCATCTGACCCTGAAATTTCTCGGCGATATCGCCGAATCGGAAATCGCCCCTCTGGGGGAACAGATGGCGTCCATTGCGCGGGAAACCGCGCCGATAACTATAGTTGCCCAGGGATTGGGCGTGTTTCCGAGCGTGCGGCGGCCCCGGGTATTGTGGACCGGGATCGGCGGCGAAACGGACCGATTGTCAAACCTGCAGCAAGCCATAGAATCGGGTTTCGAGACTCTTGGTTATGAACGGGAGAGCAAACGATTCGCCGGTCATTTTACATTGGCCCGGTTCAAGGGCGGGGTCGATCCGGAAGCAATCGTTTCCGCAATGGGCCGGTTCGGTGGTTTTGTTTCCGATTCGTTTACGGCCGACCATGTACACCTGTTTCAAAGTGAATTAACGCCCCGGGGACCGATTTATACCAAAATAGTCAGTAAGTATTTGGAAAAATAATCTTGCTCTTAATCTTAATCTTAATTGCCATGAAAAAGTCCGTTTTAACCACAGAGGGCACAAAGTACACAGAGAACTGCTCTTTTATTTTAACGACTTATCTCTGTGACCTCTGAGTTCTCTGTGGTTGCTTTTGCTTTTTACGAATTCATCAATACTTGATGTATACCCGTTTTTTAAAAACTGTGTCAAATGACAATAGGGCATCGCCAAACCGGCACGGTTTTTTTGGCCGGCAACCCATGATCGGGACCGTGTTTCACTTGCGGTGGGATGCGGTTGACGCAAACACCTTGGCGAAGATATTCAGGAGAACGACAATGATCAAATCCGCGGACAAGGAAAAAGCAGTAGAATCGGCAATGAGCCAGATCGAGCGTCAGTTCGGCAAAGGCGCCATTATGAAGCTGGGCAGCAATGTGGTCCTCGACATTCCCGCAATTCCGACCGGTTCGCTGGCTTTGGACCTGGCATTGGGTGTCGGGGGGCTGCCCCGTGGACGAATTACGGAAATCTACGGCCCGGAGGCCTCCGGAAAAACCACCCTGGCGCTGCATGCGGTGGCCGAAGCCCAGAAACAGGGGGGGATCGCCGCATTTATCGATGCCGAACATGCACTGGATACGGCATACGCCAGGAAATTGGGTGTCAATTGTGATGAACTCCTGGTGTCCCAGCCCGATACCGGAGAGCAGGCCTTGGAGATTGTCGACATGCTGGTCCGAAGCGGCGCCATCGACGTTCTGGTGATCGACTCTGTGGCCGCCCTGGTGCCCCGGGCGGAAATCGAAGGGGAGATGGGCGATTCCCATATGGGCCTGCAGGCCCGCCTGATGTCCCAGGCCCTGCGGAAATTGACGGCCAGCATCAGCAAAACCATGACATCGGTCATCTTCATCAACCAGATTCGAATGAAGATCGGAGTGGTGTTCGGCAATCCCGAAACCACAACCGGCGGCAATGCCCTGAAATTTTATTCGACGGTTCGGCTGGAAGTGCGGCGGACCGGAGCGATCAAGGAGGGCCAGGACATCGTAGGCAGTCGGACAAAGGTGAAGGTGGTAAAAAACAAGGTCGCCCCGCCGTTCAAGGAAGCCGAATTCGATATCATGTACGGTGATGGAATTTCTGCCGCAGGCGACCTTCTCGACCTGGGAGTCAAGGCAGAGGTAATCGATAAGAGCGGGTCCTGGTATTCCTATGAAGGCGAGCGGATGGGCCAGGGTCGGGAGAATGTCAAAAAGTATTTCGACGAACATCCCGATTTTTATGCTCAGCTGCGCGACAAGGTAAAAGTGGCTATCGGTATCACGATCCCGCAGAAAAAAGAGGATAAGGCAGATGCTAAAGCCGATGTTAAACCCGAGGCTAAAAAAGCCGATAAAGCAGCGGCTGCGCAATAATTCAGTAAAGCGGAGTATCCATGACCGGAAACGAGATTCGGAAAAAATTTTTTGAATATTTCAGATCGCGCGGGCATCAGCTCGTCAGGAGTTCTGCGCTGGTGCCGCATGAGGACCCCACCCTGCTGTTCACCAATGCAGGGATGGTCCAGTTCAAGCGGGTTTTTCTCGGAGAAGAAAAGCGGGATTTTACCCGGGCCGCCACTTCGCAGAAATGCCTCCGGGCCGGGGGCAAGCACAATGATCTGGAAAATGTCGGGTACACGGCGCGGCATCATACCTTTTTCGAGATGCTGGGCAATTTTTCTTTCGGCGACTATTTCAAGGACCAGGCAATCCGGTTGGCCTGGGACCTTCTGGTCGACGGCCTGGGATTGCCGGCAGATAAACTGTGGGTGTCGGTTTACCTCGACGACGATGAAGCCTATGATATCTGGGCGCAGCAGATCGGGGTTCCCGAATCGCGGATCGTCCGGCTCGGTGAAAAGGACAACTTCTGGTCCATGGGAGAGACCGGGCCCTGCGGGCCGTGCTCCGAAATTCATATCGACCGGGGGGCAGTGTACGGTTGCGGATCGCCCGACTGCAAGGTTGGCTGTGAGTGCGACCGGTACCTGGAAATCTGGAATCTCGTCTTCATGCAGTTCAACCGGGATGAAACTGGGAAAATGACCCCGCTGCCCAGGCCGAGCATCGATACCGGAATGGGGCTGGAACGGATCACTGCCGTGCTCCAGGATGTCCCGACCAATTATGATACGGATCTGTTCGTTCCGATCATCCGCTCCATTGAGGCAATGTCCGGGCACCGGATGGGTGAAAACCGCCTAAACGATGTGGCCATGAAAGTCATTGCCGACCACAGTCGTGCCTCGGCTTTCCTGATCGGCGACGGCGTGCTGCCTTCAAACGAGGGGAGGGGCTATGTGCTGCGCCGGATCATGCGGCGGGCGATCCGTTACGGCCGGAATATCGGGTTGACGAAACCGTTTCTGCACAAGACGGTGGAACCGGTTTTCGAGAGCATGAAGGAGGCGTACCCGGAACTTCTCGAAGCCAGTGTCTTTATCACCAATGTGGTGAAAAACGAGGAAATACGGTTCCTGGAAACCCTCGACAACGGGCTCAAACTCCTGTCCCAGACGATTTCGGATATGAAAGCACAACAGACGGATGTGGTGCCGGGTCCGGTGATTTTCAAGCTTTACGACACCTATGGGTTTCCTGTGGACATCGTGCGCGATGTGGTCCGGGATCAGGCGTTGACCCTGGATATGGAAGGGTTCAACCAGGCAATGGCCCAACAACGGGAACAGAGCCGATCCGTAGCGACGTTTTCAACCATCAGCGACGCGTACAGGGAACTTACGACATCTCTCGACAAATTGCCGGAATTCGTCGGATACGATCGACTGGAATCCGATGCAGACATTTTGCTGCTGGTGGTCGACGGTAAGGCGGCGGACCGTTCCGATGCCGGGCAGGCGGTTGAAGTGGTGACTGAAAAAACACCGTTTTATGCCGCCTCCGGTGGTCAGGTAGGTGATTCGGGAGTTATTTTCGGCAAAAGTTTCACTATCGCGGTAACCGATACGGTCAAAGATCCCACCGGATTGATCATCCATAAAGGGACGGTGGTTTCGGGTATCGTCTCCAGGGATGCACCGGTTCATCTATCAGTTGATGCCGAAAAGCGCGTGGCAACGGCGGCCAACCATACGGCCACCCATATCCTGCACGGGGCCTTGCGGGAAGTAATCGGCGAGCACGTGCGGCAGGCCGGTTCCTTTGTGGCACCGGATCGGCTGCGGTTTGATTTTACCCATTTTTCCCAGGTGCCTGCAGAAGATATCGAGCGGATCGAAATTCTGGTTAACGAGCGGATCCGGCAGAACGTTTCCGTGAACACGAAAGAAATGGATGCCGAAGAGGCATTTCAGAGCGGCGCTGTTGCCCTGTTCGAAGAAAAGTACGGCGACCGGGTCCGGGTGGTTTCCCTGGAGCCGTTCAGCCAGGAGTTGTGCGGGGGGACGCATACCAGCCGCACGGGCAATATCGGCGTTTTCAAGATTGTGTCCGAAACCAGTGTTGCATCCGGAGTGCGCCGTATCGAGGCAATGACCGGGGCGGCTGCGTTTTCCCATCTGCAGCGTGCGGATCGGCTGCTGAACGACACGGCCCGGTTGTTGAAAGATCGTCCGGAATCGGTTTACCATCGGGTCGAAACCCTGATGGCCAATTTCAAGGGGCTGGAGAAAACCATTGACCAGCTGAAACTCAAGATGGCATCTAAATCTGCGGGGCAGATGGTCGACGACATCCGTAATATCGACGGAATAAAGGTCCTGGCCAAGACCGTCCAGGCGGACAATCCCGGAGCGCTGCGCAACATTGCCGATCAGTTCAAGGATAAAATGCAGTCCGGCATTGTGGTGCTCGGGGCCCCCAGCGGCGAAAAGGCTATGATTGTGGTCGCGGTGAGCAGTGACCTGGTCGGCCGGTTTAATGCAGGCAGTCTGATTAAAAAGATCGCTGCCGAAGTCGGCGGCGGCGGCGGCGGGCGTCCGGATATGGCCCAGGCGGGCGGCTCAAAACCCGAGAACCTGGAAAAAGCCATGGAAAATGCCTACGCGGTCGTGCAGGAAGCGGCTGCGGAAAAGGGGTAAGAGAAGGTTCAGGGTTCAAAGTTCAAGGTTCAAAGTTAATCCGTAGGGGCGGACCTGCGTGTCCGCCCTGTCCGGTCAAGGTTCAGGGTACAAGGTAAGGCCCAATCCTTTCAAAATAGCAGGGGCGACCGGCTGGTCGCCCCTGCCTTACCCCACGGCATTCGCCGAATCAGTATAATTCACCTTTCCAATACAGAAGATGAAACTTTTAACGACGCCATCACTGTTTGAATTGCTGGTCGAACCGTATGGTCGTCTCCCTGGGTGCCAGCGGCAGCTGGTTGGTCATGGAATCGGATAAGGCTGCGGCGGCATCCGGATCGGACCACCAGTACCATAAGGCAGAGTTTTCCGCCCCATATTTGGACAGCACCGTTGGGGGCGTGCCGAATTTATTCCAGTACAACAGCCGGATATAATCGATGTTCCACAAAAGAACGTATGGATAGGCATTAAATAGGATCTGATCCATTTCCCGGTAAATATCGTTTCGTTTCTCAATATCGAAGATTGTTTTTTGTTTTTCGATCATTCCATCAACCACATCATTTTTAAACCCGGTGATGTTGGTGCCGCCGCTGCGATCGGCTTCTTCAGAAAGCCACATGCTTTCCGGATCCTTGAAAATGCCGGAACTCCATGCGGCCCAGGTCATCTGGTAATTGAATTCGTCCATGTCCCTGGCCCAGGAGGCCCAGTCCTTTTTGTCAATAACCAGCTCGATGCCCATGTCTTTGAGATCTTCGGCATAGATGGACAGAAATTTTTCAGAGGAGGCATCGCGGGTTAGAAATTTGAAGGAAAATCGGCGGCCGTCTTTTTCCAGGTACCCGGTCGCGGAATTGACCTGCCAGCCGGCATCGGCGAGCAATTTGCGGGCGGTTTCCTTATCGGGTTCGATCAGCGGGTTGGGGCAGGGATTTTCTTCGGTGTACAGATCCTCGAAATAGGACCGGTGCAGGAAATACTGGTTGTACATCAGGGTCCGGTTCATCTCACTCCGGTTGAGCAACAGGGCCATCGCCTTTCGTACCCGGGTGTCTTCGAATGGAAAACGACGCAGGTTCATGGCGAATCCCTGGAAACCGACCGGTTGCTGATTATGAATCTTCTGCTTGATGATGTAATTGTTGAAGAAGTCTGCGCCGCTGGTTTCCTGAATCCAGATACGCGATGTATAAACCGGAAACAGGTCAATTTTCCCCTTTTTGAAGGCTTGGAAGGCGTTTTCGCGTTCTGCGAAGAATTTAAACGTTACCGTATCGAAGTTGAATCTGTTGCGATAGCGCAATCGGTCTTTCTGCCACCAGTCGCTGCGGCGATTGAGCTTGATGTGAATGCCTTCTTCCATTGGGCCGGGCCTGTAGGGTCCGGAGAGAACGGGAAATTCGAAATTGACTTTGTTGAAATCCTTGTTTTCGAATGCATGTTTCGGCAGGACATTAAATCCCCCGATGGCCAGCATATTTTTCCAGTGGACCGTTTTCGCTGTAAAAACGATTGTTTTCGGATCGATCACCCGGGGCGGATGAAAGCGTTCCATGCTGATCTTGTGGGGACCGGTGAGGTTTTTCGGATCCATGACGGCATCATAGGTATATTTTACATCCTCTGCTGTAATCGGTCTGCCGTCACTCCAGCGGGCTTTCGGATCGAGATGGAACGTAAATGTTTTCTTGTCATCGGAGATGGACCATCTCTCGGCGATCCCGGGTTCGTATTCAATAGTGATCGGATTTATCGTCAGCAGCGTTTCATACATGACTCCGAAGACTTCGGCGGAAAGGACGTTGTTGTCCAGGTAGTAGTTCAGGCTTTTGGGATATTGGCCGCCGAAAACGACGATTTCGCCGCCCTGTACGGCAAGGGGGCTGGCAAGGGGATCCGGCCGGTCTTTCCAGCCGGCCTTCGGAAACTGTTCGGCGCTGCATACACCGCTTATACTTATTGCCGTTAAAATCGCAATCAGCCAAATATGTATTTTTATAATGCGTTTCATATTCGATCAACCTCCTTTTAAAACATCCATCATGGAAAACACCCGTCCGGTTTCCCCCCGGGCAAGCATTCCTGCAAGGAAAATGACGGCATCGAAAGTTCCCTGTGCATAGATATCCCGGCCGTTGATGTTGTGAACGAAACGAAATGTTGCCGTCTTATCGGGAGATACGAGGGTGTAGGTGTGCCATCCATGCCCGGCCAGGTGTTCTTCCGGAATTTCGAGCTGATCTCTCTGAATTTCCGGATCGCGTACCTGGATGATCTGCTCCTGGCCGAAATCGATACCGAGCCGGTTGAAATACCCGACCATTGCTTTTGCCGTACCACTGGTATCGGCTTTGCCCTGTTGATGGCTTTCCATTATTTCCAGATCGTAATCTGAAAACAGGCCGGGAAAATTCTCGGCGGCATACGCCATCATGGCCTGGAACCCCACGATCTGTTTGGTCATGTTCGGAGCGATTACCGCACAACCGGCAGACTGCTCGACGATTGCCGTAAGTGCCTCCCGGTCGCCTCCGGTAGTCCCCATGACAAATGGGATATGATGGCTGCAGTAGAAGATGACATTGTCGATAACGGCCGACGGGTGGGTGAAATCAATGGCAATAACATCGTCGCCGAAATCTTTGACGGAAGTTTCGCGCCGGTCCGGGCCGATCAACGCGATCTCCCGTCCGTTGTAAAAATAGGCGGTATCGGTAATCTCCGGGCCGGTCAATGAATAGGGGACCAGTTCAAAGCGGTTGTCGTCAACGGCATGCCGGACCAGCATTTTTGCAACATTTCCGGGCAGTCCGTTGATCATTATTTTTTGAGTTCCCATGGGCAATATATTCTCCGAGGAATTATTTCATCATAGCAATTATCATTTCGAGCAATTTCGAACAGTATATGTCCGGTAAGGTTTATTTTAAATCATTTTTTTTAAGGTAGAGGCCTGGTTCAGTTGTTCGGCTATTGAACCGGTCTGTGGCTGTGGCGACAACGGCGCCGAGTTGCGACAGATGCGGGTCGTCAAGTTGTGCCAGGATGTGCCGGAGTGTGGCCAGGGCGACAGGAATATAGCGTTCGAATTGGGGTTTGTGCTTGACCCGGGTCAGGTGCCCGAAGGCGCCGAGCGCCTGGAGCAGTCTGGATACGGCACAATATGTAAACCCTGTGACAAAGCGCTGAGGATCGATGGTTGTGCAGCCGGCATAGGCGTCAACTGCCATTTGCAGCAGATTTTCCCGGACGGAGTCCGCCAGATCCACGTAAGGATCATACAGCAGAGCGGCCAGATCGTACTGCACCGGTCCGAAGCGGGCTCCCTGAAAATCGATGAAGCAATACCGACCGTCTTTGAGCATAATGTTTCTGGACTGCATATCCCGATGCATCAGGCCGATGACCGCAGTCTCCAGGATCCGATCGGAAAGGTGGCCGAATTCGGACTCCAGGTCGGCAGGTGAAACGGCATCATGTTCCAGATATCCGTTTACGAACGCCGTAATGAAATATCCGCCTTCTTTATCGATGATCAACTGCCGGTCATAGCGGTCACCCTGGTAGGCCCAGGCCGTATCGAACCCATCGGCACCGGAAATTCCCATGCGGACCAGTGCCTCGATAACCGGTTTGTAATGGGCGATGATCCGCGCCGGATCCGTTTCGCTTGCGATCACATCCTGCAGAAGGATATCACCGAGATCCTCTAAAAATACGAGTCCGGAAAACCGGTCGTGGGCATGGATCTGCGGGACCGGAATGCGGTTTTGGCGGAGATGGTTGCCGATGGCCACATAGGCATCGATTTCCCCGATGTCCGGATCGGTCCGGATGCCGTGATCCGCCAGTACCCGTGTGCGCCCATTGCAGGTGATCCGATACCACATGCGGTCCGATCCGTCACCTGCGAGCAGTTCCTTTTGAAACGGGTTGCCGGGCGGCCGGTCGCATGCAGCCGTTTTGAAAACCGCCGGCGCCATATGGTCGATGACCGCGTCCCGGTAGCGTTCGGCAATGCCCAGATCGTTCCAGTAATGCCCCCGGACGATTTCGGCCCTGACTTTCTCACCTTCCCGGATCAGCTGTCGATAGGTGTCGATGCTGCTGACGAATCCGGAATCGGGGATGTATCGAAAAATGACGGGGTCGACGACCTGGATGCCGGTAAAGGCGAGCACGGCGTCATCCGGTCTTTTCCGGCCGGAAAATCCCGTGATGAATCCCGCCGAATCGATGCTCACCGTATTGAACTGCTGGTGGTCATGCAGCACCAGGGTGACCGGGAAGGCCCGGGCCAGGTGGGCCGCATAGATGCGTCGAAGATCGATATCGGTGAGCACATCGCTGTTGATCACCATGAAAGGCGCATCATTTAATATATCGGAAAAGTTTTTGATGGCGCCGCCGGTGCCGAGGATTTCCGGTTCGAACCGGGTGACGACGGGAACCGGGTAATCCTGCCGGTTCAAAAAGGCGATGATCTGGTCGCTCAGATGATGGGTGTTTACCGCAATGGCAGTTGCGCCTGCGCAGACCAGTTGACCGATGAGGATATCGATTAAGGGTCGGCCGCCGATCGGAAACAATGGTTTGGGAATGCGTTCGGTGTGGGGCCGCAGCCGGGTGCCGAATCCCGCAGATAAAATCAGTGCCTTCATTTAAAATCCGGTCCTAATTCGGTACAAATCTTCGGTAATGCAGCATTTTTTCCACATACGCATCGAGCTGGGCGCTGTCTGTTTCCGGGTTGACCAGTCCGTTGCTGGTAAAGTAGGTAACGGCATTTTTATAGTTGATTTTGGACAGGGCTTCCTTCCGGGAAATTTCGTTGCGCTTGTACATCCGGCTGCCGAGATTCTGGATTTTTTTAATATGATCCTTTACATCAAAAATCGATTTCTGGGTGTATCGCATGAAAAAGTTTAAAACGATCCAGTAGGAATCAAAGTACGGGGTCAAAAAAGCGGCAAACAGATTCAGTTTCCGGAAGCCGACGGACGTCAGGTTATAGGTGTCGGGCAGGGTCGGGTGGGGCGTGAGTATGGCATCGTCAATAAACGCCTTGAGGTTTTTCCGGACGGTCAGTTCGATGGCCTCGTCCGGATCGAAAACGAACTCCATCTGAAAGAAATTTTTTAAAAAACGGTAATTGCCATACAGATCGGATGCGGAAAACTGAAAGGCGTCGATGGCCAGGATGGAAAGTGCGGTATACGCCCCCGGAACAAAGAGGATGGCCCCGTTATTTTTATAATAATCCAGATTCGGCCGTTTGTTTTCGATCACCTTTAAGATCGGATTGGCATTGGCGGTTCTTTTTTTATCCGTTGCCCCCCGGTCGATGTATTTATTTTGAACAAACAGATCGAGCACATAATCGATGGTGCTTTGCCGATCGATGAACAGGGTATCGGCGAGCTTCGAGTTTTTGGCCGAAAGATGGTTCATGTACGTTTCGATATGTCCCACAAGCTGTTTGTAATAGATCCGTTTTTGGGAACTGTTGAGCATGGCGCCGGCAATTACGGCATGTGGGGTGATGACCGACTCCTGACTGATCGCGCTGATGATTTTTTCCCCGAACTGATACGCCTGCAATTTCTGCTCTTCACGTGGCAGGTCGGAAAATTCATTGGGCAGCTGGTCGAAATAGTCCTTGAGCGAAAACGGCTCGTGAAAATTCAGATAGATCTTTCCATACTTTTTTTTCAGGAATTTCCTGGCTTTAAAGACATTGCTGAGATTTTCCGCGGGTTTTTTACCGCCTTCGAGTTCATGGATGTAGGCTTTTTCCTCGAGCACCCGGTCATATCCAATGAAAATCGGCACAAACATCATATCTTCCCAGCCGCTCTTCTGGAACGCCTCCAGGAGGAGGGACAAGAAACCGATTTTCGGGGTAAGCAGCTTGCCGGTCCGGCTTCTGCCTCCCTCGATAAAAAATTCCACGTGAAAACCTTCATCGAGAATTTTGGTGATATAGGCGGAAAAGACTTTCGGGTAAAGCGGTTCGCCCTTGAACGTGCGTCGGAGAAAAAAGGCGCCCCCTCCGCGGAATATGGGACCTATCGGCCAGAAGGACAGGTTTTTTCCGGCTGCGATATGTGGGCACGGCATATTGTTGTGATAAAACACATACGACAGAATCAGGTAGTCCAGGTGGCTCTTATGGCAGGGCACCAATATGAGCGGCCCCTTCTTGGACTGCTCTTTGACCCGGTTGAGCCCTTCGTAATCAATGACCATCCCGTCGAACATAAGGTGCAGAATCCACCGGAGGGTAATGTCGTACAGGCGAATCACTTTCTGACTGTAATTGGCTGCGATTTCATCCAGGTATTCGGCCGCTTCCTTCTGGGCCTGGTATATCGACAGGCGATTTTCCCGGGCATAACCGATGATCGATTTCTGCAATTCCGGATTTGTCAGGACTTCTTCCATGATTTCATCACGGGATTTCAGGGCCGGCCCGGTGATGCTCTGCCGATGGCGATTGATCTGATCCAGCAGGTACCGACGGAGAAAAACGACCTGCTTTTTATGACTGAGTTCACGGATATCCGGCTTCTGCAGAAATTCGATCAGGGAAACCGGTTCGGGGGTCTCGACGATGATCTTTTTCGGACTGCTCAGCAGCATGTACAGGCGCCGGAGACGACCGGGGCGTTCCTTGGTTCCGAATACCACATCAATAATGGAAAGGCGGGTGGAATGCGGGGCCTTGTCATATAGTATCAATTGAGGAACCAGGTAAATCGGTCGATCGATCGTTTTTTGCATCTCGATAAGATAATCGATCGGGTCGGTTTTCGACTCTACAAGACGTCGATAAAGCCCTTTTTCTTCGATCAAAGAGAGCAGCGCGGATTGCCCGGAGAGCAGTTTGTTACGAAAATAATGGGTCTTGTAAGGATCCGGCAAGCTTCGATTCCGGAGAAAATAACGAATGTGAAACGCCATGCCTCTGAGAAACCGGCGAACCGGCTGCCAGATGTAGGTTCGGTAATCGAACCCGAGACTCGGGTAGGGGAGTTTATCGTGCCGAAACCGGGTATGATAGAACATGAAATCGAAAAAGCTTTTATATTTGTTAACGAATATGATAATCCCGTTTTCTTTTTCCAGCGCTTTTAAAGAGTTTGAAAGTTTGGGGTCGATTCGGATGCGGTGAAAAAAGAAGTTGAGCACCATATTGGCCAAAAAACCGGTCCGGATCGGAATGTAAGAAAAAAACGGCGTTTTATCGGACAGATGTTCTTCCGCGGGAGGGCCTGCGGGAGCTTTTCGGCTCAGTTTCGGAAACGTGCGTTTAAATAAGGACATCATCGGCTTTAACTTTATTTATTTCGGGTGTTCAGGGAGGCGCTTCCGTTACATGTTTCAAAGTCAACCTGAGTATCATAGATCATTTAAGATAACAATTGGACAAATTGTTTTCAAGCCATAAACCTGTAAATTAATGGCTGGCAAACAGTCAGAATTCCTTGTGCTTTCGGGATTCGGGAAAGATTTTTGCCTTGCTTTAGACAAACCGGTGTGTTAGATTTATTTTTATATTCAAAATCAGCGTATAAGATCCCCCCTTTGGGACCGACATACTGTAAATTCGAATCATGCAATCTAAATCAAAGGAGGCTATGGGTTTATGAAGACTTTAATTGGTGGTGCAGTAGCGGCCGTAATCGGCGTAATCGGTCTGGCAATCTGGTTTCAGGCGTTTCTGCAGCTTCTCGCCGGCGCCATTCCCGTCATGCTGCTTCTTGGCGGTTGCCTTGCCCTTTACCTGGGTTTCGATGAATTAAAGGATACCTGGCAGAGAGACACCGGTGTGGAACCGGCGGCTGCCGGCGGTATCGATGATCTCGATCAGGTCAAGCAGGAAAACGAATCGCTGAAAAAAGAAATCGAAGCATTAAAGGATCAGAAGTAAGCTCTGTTTCGGTTCCGATAGCAACGCCAAAAACCCTGCTGCGCGAAAGCGTCTGCGGGGTTTTTTTTATGCGGTTTTCCCGTGTCTGCGGATCGCTTCGGCCGCCAGGCGATCGGCCGCTTCGCTGTCTCATACCGATAATTCCCTTCGTTTGCGCCGCCATCCGGGCGCCTGCTCTCCAATCATCGTCCGTACTCCACGTGTAAATCCCCGGGTTTTAATCATAGAGACGAAACGGTTTGGTGCGGTCTGAAAAATCGTCGGCCTCGGTTTGCCATCCGTGTTTCAGTCCCGCAGGCGCCTTGCCGGCCTCCAGATCCTTTCGAATCTGCGGATCACCCAGAATCAGGTCAATGGGCATTTTTTCCCATTCGTACTCATAGGGCGGGGCTTTCCATTCAAACCGGTCGCCGTGATGCCGGATGACAGCTGCGAGCAATCTCAGGGTGGTTTCATAGGGGGCAAAGGCGAACGGGTCGGTGACATGGATCTGAAAGCCCTGACAGTGACTTCCCGCCCATTTGCCGGATGTCGGCTCAAAGACAACAGGGCGCAGGATGGCACCGGTGACGCGATTGCCGCCCATTTCCCCAAGCAGTTTGTCCGTATCGATAAACGGGGCGCCGAAGAGTTCGAACGGCTGGGTGGTGCCCCGACCTTCCGAAACATTTGTGCCTTCCCAGATCACCTGGCCGGGATAGACCATGGCCGAT
>JAGXHH010000038.1 GCA_024636355.1 Desulfobacteraceae bacterium
CCGTGCTTTTTCTTCGGGAGCCTTGTCGATTTTGTCGAACGGAATGTATTCGGCAAGACCTTTAAGCCCGCAGTTTTTCGTTATGGCAGCGGTCAATGTTGTCTTGCCGTGATCGATGTGTCCAATAGTTCCCACATTCACATGCGGCTTCGTCCGCTCAAACTTCTTTTTAGACATCTTCCCGTCCTCCCCTGTTTTTATGGCATCCTTGCAAACTTTTCCAGAAACGATAAAGGCTTGCGAGCGGGCCGGATAGCCATAAGCAAATTCTTCAGACGCCCGGCTCAGAAGCGCGATTCAAATAAAAATGGAGCCCACGACCGGAATCGAACCGGTGAACCTCTTCCTTACCAAGGAATCGCTCTACCTACTGAGCTACGTGGGCCGAATCGAAAAATGTGTGTGTGGAGCGGGAGACGAGACTCGAACTCGCGACATTCAGCTTGGAAGGCTGAAGCTCTACCAACTGAGCTACTCCCGCACCAGGAAACTGCTGGCGGACGCCCTGCCCCGATACATCCGGAGCACCTTGCCGCTTTGTTCCAGTGAACTGCCAGTCGTGTAGTTATCCCGACTCCGCAAAAGCGAAATCTCCTACACCCAACCGTGCCGATTGGAGATGGTGGTGGGGGGAGGATTCGAACCTCCGAAGGCTTCGCCGGCAGATTTACAGTCTGCTCCCTTTGGCCGCTCGGGAACCCCACCATTTTTTTTGAAATCGTATTTTGGAGCCAGCGAAGGGACTCGAACCCCCGACCCACTGATTACAAATCAGTAGCTCTACCAGCTGAGCTACGCTGGCCTATCCCCGCTTCGGCACAGGCACCGCATAATGCCCATTGCCCCGCAAGATGTCAAGGCTTTTGCAATATGCCGAATATTTGCCGGCCTGTCAACGGTTATTCCAAAAGCAATAACCTGTATACATATCAAAAGGGCTACATGGAATCAAATCTTTTTTTAGAAAAGTGATGCCATATAAAGTGCTGACAGATAGCAGATTCATAATCGCTTTGCAAGCACATTTTGCAGCTGCACGCAAAAAACACGCACCATCTCACAACTTCCGCCCCGACTTTTAATAATATAATGATAGCTCCAACTCTTTGTGCCTGCCGCCAGCGCATAAACGCATTAAATGAAATGCAGACAATCGCCATTCCCCTGAAGCGCGTTTACAGGATGAACCTTCATCGATCCAGACGGAAGGGATTCCGGTACAGGGATAATGCTTGACATGTGCTTCCGATGGATGGTACTTTTTTCCGGCAAATCCCCGTGAACCGGCCGGATACTGTTTCGTCAACCCCTTCATTTTATTTAAACTTCTTATGCCAAATCAAATTTTGAAATTAAAAATAAAGTCAGTTTTAAAAATCGCAACAACCATTTGCCTCTGCTGCTGCTTCCTGTTTTTTCTCGGCTGCGCAAGCCTTATCGACAAAATGGGCGGGTCGGATTTTCCATCGCCCGAAGAAACCATACAAACCCAAGATATCACACCCGTAAACATAGCGGATATAGACGGGGGGGAAATCGAGTATCTCCCGTTAATCCCCCTCGAAGACCGCATGGCGGGAAAGAATGAACAATCCTCCGGCAAGAAATCCCAGAACGGGAAAATCCAGTCCCGGATCGACAAGTCCCTGGAATTCTACCAGTCATCTCAAGAGTACTGGCAGCAGGGCGAACTCGAAAATGCTTTGGACGCATTGGACAAGTCGTATGCCTTGATCGTCAGCACCGAAACATTTGACATCCCGAAATTCATCCAGCAGAAAGACGACCTGCGGTTTATGATTTCCAAGCGGATCCTCGAAATTTATGCCTCCCGCTATACTACGGTCAAGGGAAACCACAACGCGATTCCGATTGTGATGAACAAGCATGTGGAAAAGGAGCTCGAACATTTTACGAAAGGAAATGCCCGGGAATTTTTTCTCAATTCCTACCAGCGCTCCGGTTTATATCGGCCCCATATTGTCGAAGAATTAAAGAAAGCCGGCCTGCCCGAAGAACTGTCCTGGCTTCCACTGATCGAGAGCGGGTATAAAGTCAAAGCCCTGTCGAGCGCCCGGGCATTGGGCATGTGGCAGTTTATCGCCTCGACCGGATACAAGTTCGGACTGAAACGGGATCGGTACATCGATGAACGGCTCGACCCCTATAAGTCGACCCAGGCGGCCATTGCCTACCTGAAGGAACTGCACGAAATCTTTGGTGACTGGAAAACGGTCCTGGCCGCGTATAACTGCGGTGAGGGGCGGGTCCTGCGTGAGATCCGCAAACAGAATATCAACTATCTCGATGATTTCTGGGATCTTTACGAACACCTTCCACTAGAAACGGCCCAGTATGTGCCGAGATTTATCGCAACACTGCATATCGTAAACAACCCCGAACAATACGGACTCGATAAAATAGCCCCTGAAACGCCGATTGCCTTTGAAACGGCGCTGGTCCAGAAACAGGCGGCACTGAAAGATGTCGCGAAAGTTCTTGGCCTAACGGAAGACGAACTGACGGGAATGAACCCGGAATTGCGATACAAGGTCCTGCCCGATGAAGAATATGAACTCAAAGTTCCCGTTCTCATGGCAGAGACCCTTTTGTCAAAGCTCGATGAAATCCAGGAAACCTATCAAAGCCCGTACAATATCGCCTATCACCGGGTGCGCCCGGGTGAAACCCTTTCCACGATCGCCCAGCGTTATAAAACCACCGTGAAGAAAATCGCCTGGTACAACAACCTGTACAGGCAAAATTATATCGTGACCGGACAGGTGCTGAAAATTCCCCAGGCCGGTGAATTTGCCGTGCGGGGTAAAACGACCGCTGCACCGAAACTCGTCACATATCACGTGCAACGGGGCGATTCCCTGTGGCTCCTGGCCAAGCGATACAATACGACCACAAAAAAAATCGAGGTTCTCAACAAGCTCAAATCGGTCAACCTTCATGTCGGCCAGGTTCTCAATATTCCGACCGGCAATCAGGATATCGCCGTCTATGAGGTCAAACAGGGGGACTCTCCGTTTTCCATCGCCAGGCAGCACAACATGGACGTTGACGAATTACTGAAAATCAATCATCTTTCCAAAAACAGCCGGATTTACCCGGGTCAGACACTTTACGTGCAATGACCCTCTTCATTTCGCCCCCGTAGCTCAGTGGATAGAGCATTGGATTCCTAATCCATGTGCGCAAGTTCGATTCTTGCCGGGGGCACCATAAAATCAGGTACTTAGAGCGGTCGATATTTTGACCGCTCTTTTTTTTTTGCGATTCTCTCCCCACCCTCTCCCCACTCTTACCTCGGGAGTTACGGGATAATTCGAATAAGCCATTTTGGTGACACATAAATGCCAAGTGCTTATTGTTTTGGATAGGTGGACCCTTGTTCAAAAGGTGTTTAGACATTCTCTTTCATTTGCTTAGTAAAAAAAATTATTGATTGTGCCGCATTTGCTTGATACCTTAGCTTTCAAATTAACATCCCAAAAAGAAGGGGATAATCATGCCGAAAAAAGCGCCTCAGCGAAAAGCAAATGATATAATCGAAGCGCTTAACGAAATAGGCTCTGCTGAGCAGGGGAACAGCTTTATTCTCAATCGCTATAAACGAGAAGCAGAAAAGCTGAAAACAGGCGGTCAGGTATCAGAGGCTTTTATAATTTTAGGAATGATTGCCTGCCTGGAAGACGACGTTGAAGCCATGCATTCTTGTCACAAAAATGCTATTCATTATTCCCCGACCAGCATCATTGCGAATAGAAATTATGCCGTTTCGTTATTGAAAACAGGATTTATAGAAGAGGCTTATAAGCACTTTGTAACAGCCTACAATATCAGTCCAACTGACAAGCATCTGTTAAACGATGTTATTCAAACTCTTCATGATTTATCGGCTATTGGTACATGTCATGAATCAGATTTCGACTATTACGCTGAACGTTGGGTGCATCTAACAAGGGAGCAACATCCACTTTATGACGACCCCCAAAATACCGCAGAAGTCTTCGACGCCTGCGATGCAATAGTTAGTGACGACCCTGATTTGGTGACTGAGGTAGATCCAGACTCTTGGGAATTGGCCCATAGTTTGATTCAGGGCGTTAATCTCGATGGATGAGCCGATAGATGAAGATCAATAACTGGAATATCTTCTGGATTGGCCCATTTAAGGATCGATTCAACACATTATTGTCCCAAGTTAAAGATCTATCGGAGAAAGATCCGGGGGGATATAAAAATCATCCTGATACAAAATTACTGGCAAGCATTGTGAGGGCTATAGAAGATATAGCCCAAAACCCCTTCGATGAAAAATTCAGACTCGGGAATACACTCGGTAAAAATTATAGTCACTGGCGTCGAGCTGTTAAACTATTGCCCAAACGTTATCGATTGTTTTTCCGGGCCCACACACCCAATAAAACAATAATTCTCTGCTGGATCAATGACGAGAATACTCTGAGAAAAAAGGGTAGTAAAAACGATGTCTATGCTGTTTTTGGACGGATGCTTGATAATGAGTCTATTCCGGATGATATTGATGAACTCATGGAGAAAGCAGAGGACCCACCAAAGAAGTTAGATTAATATCTCTCACGGTTGCTGCCTTTAAAAAGCCGGATAGTTTCCCACCTGGCCTTAAGATAATCCCTAATATCTCCGACCATCATACCCATCGACTAAAAATAATTCTCCGAATTTCCAATATATTCAATAATTTTAATCTGTGCCGCTATTTAGCTTTCATGGCGTCCGGTTTGGGAATGGAATGGTTTTAAAGAGTTCCAGCGCCTGAACAATTTATATACGTTTTTTAAAACGTGCATGAAGAGTTTTCGTCTGACGGGTTGGCTTCATCTCCCCGCTGACGGAGGTGTTTGTGCACCATCTTTAAAAACAGTTCTGGTGGAAATGCCGTCTTCTATACTTTCTGCACGTATTGCAGCATGCACAACGGACTGATTTTCCGTTTGACACTTCTTTGTTGCAGGGCCTTGCCGCCATAGCCATTTTGCATTATAGGGTTAGCATGTTCGCTACCTATAAATAGTGCCTGAACGAAAACCGTCTTTTTCGCCAATATCTGCGTTCGGCTCAAATTTTAATCCTCACAATACGTCCAGTATTCCTGTATTCCTGCGGTTAAAATTTTCGCCGGCCTTGATCTTGACGAAAAATCCTGGTTTTCGTTCGGGCACTAAATAGGAATTCTGCCTGGGACTTCGTTAGCGGGACAGGTTTACGGACGCTATTGCCGATGCCGTCCGAAAAAGAGGCAGGCCAACTGACATATCGTAAATTGAAATTGAAAATAAAATAAGGAAGCACCATGAATTCATTTACACGACTGGTCTTCAATCAAACACCGGTCTATGTCCTCCCGGATCGTCCGGACTGGCTGGTGCCCAATTTAGCGGGCGATCTGCTGCTGTCCGGCCGGCAAGGCCAAAACAATGCCGTCCGATCCTCCTTAGACGATATCCGCCAAAACCGATTTATCTCCATGCTGCCATCGGCCCCTGGAGCAGAGTATACCGGCCGGAGCGATTACCTGAGATTAAATCACCTGGAGGAATGCTGGCTGCACGTTACGAATCGTTGCAACCTCGCCTGCCGGCACTGCCTGTTTTCCTGCTCGGCGCAAACACTGACGACCCTGCCGCTGCAATCAATTGCCGAAGTTTTTAACCAGGCATACCAGCTCGGCGCCCGCATCTTTTACCTGACAGGCGGTGAGCCCCTGATGCATCCGGATTTCGCTGAAATCTGCCGGTTGATATTAACCTCCCGGCCCGATACCCGCCTGGTCGTATTGACCAACGGCATGCTTCTGCCCGCATTTACGGATACTTTCAAACGCTTTCCACAAGAACGCCTGTACCTGCAGATCAGTATTGACGGCAGACAGCCGGTACATGACGCCATCCGGGGGACGGGGGCTTTCCGCAAACTGATGACGGCAATCGACGCCCTCAAAGGATTGAAAACTGAAAACACCCTGGCAATGACCGTCCACAAGGGAAATGTGGCGCAAATGGAGGATATTGTCGACCTGGCGGCAGATCGCAATATTTCAAGTGTGCACTATCTCTGGCTCATGATCACCGGAAAAGCCGAACCCGATGCCTTTGTACCGCCGCAGCAGTTGTTTGACGGGTTGATGCGCGCCGCTGCCGCCGCTGACCTCGCCGGCATCAAAATCGACAACCTGGAAAACATGGCATCGCAGGTATTTTCCACGCCCGGTACCAGGTATGATCTCGGTAATGCCGGCTGGACGGCACTCGCCGTGGGGCCGGACGGAAACATCTACCCCACTCCTGCCCTGATCGGTCAGGCAAAGACCCATTGCGGGCACATCGGAGAAGGCATCAAAGCAGTCTGGAAGAACAGCGACACACTCAGATCCCTGCGCCGGACCTCGCTGATACAGAACCCCGCGTATGCCGACAACCCCCTGAAGTTCATCGTGGGCGGCGGCGACATCGACCACAGTTTTTACGCCGGCGGCGAATTTATCGGCCACGATCCCTATGTGCCGCTCTACAACCAGATGGCACTCTGGCTGATCCACCGTGAAACCCGGCAGCGGCCGTCATGCGATTTTCCCAGAATCCTTTTGAAGATGGGCGACCGGCTGCGGCAGTGCCATCAGGACGGCCGGGGCGTGGCATTGACCCACTCGAACTGCGTACTCACCTTGTCTGATACCCGCCAGGTGGTAGGCGATTTTTACAACCGGGCGGCTGAAAGCTTAAACACGGACATCACCAACCCGGTATGCTACCCGGATGAAGCGGTGGCCCACATTCCGGAAGAATCGCGAATCCGCTCCTATGGATGCGGCAGTCCGATTATCGATGCGGCCCCCGCCGCCGGTGAAACGGTGGTGGACTTAGGTGCGGGCGCCGGTCTGGAATGCCTTATCGCCGCCCGGCAGGTCGGTGAAAATGGCAGTGTCATCGGCATCGACATGCTCGATGACATGCTCGCCCGGGCCGAACAATCCGCGAAAAAGGTGACCAAAAACCTGGGCTATACCAATGTCACTTTTAAAAAAGGCTTTCTTGAACAGATCCCCCTTGCCGATCACACAGCCGATCTCATTATTTCAAACTGCGTGATCAACCTGTCCGAAGACAAGCGCAGAACCTTTTCCGAAATGATACGGGTCTTAAAACCCGGCGGCAGAATCGTGGTCTCCGATGTGGTCACGGATGAGCAGATGCCGCCGGAAATCGCAAATGATCCGAAACTGCGCGGCGAGTGCATTGCCGGCGCCATGCGCCAGGATTACCTGATGGCCATGCTCGAAGATACGGGCTTCGGGCGGATTCGGATTATCAAACGGCTGTTTTACCGCCAAGTGGAACAGTATCCGTTCTATGCATTGACCTACAGCGCCCACAAACCCGAAGCTGCCATAACCAGCCGGATCATCTACCCCGGCCCCTATGCGGCGGCCGTCACCGACAGCGGTGAACTGCTGATCCGCGGTCAGCAATATGCCATGGCCTGGTCGTATCCCGCAAAAGAGGATCCTTCCGTGCTGATATTAGATGACCAGGGAAATGCCGCCAACTGGACTGCGCAAAATACCTGCGCCTGTTATACGCCGCCTGAAACTTCAAGCCCGTCAGCCGACGGGCTTGAAGTAACACCGAATCCGCCCGCCGGATTATCTGAGGGTAGGTATCCAAGCGATTGCATGCGGTGCTCAAAACCATTGGTTTATTTAGATAAAGAAGAGACGAGAACCTGCACTTACTGTGGGCAGATCGGGCCGGCGAATGCCGTATGCGAATCCGGCCATTTCGTCTGTAACAAATGCCACAGCCGGGATGCGGCAGAAATTGTCCGGCAGATCTGTCTTCATACCGACCAGACCAAGATGATCGAACTGCTCGACACCATACGCAGTCACCCGGCCTTTCCCCTCCACGGTCCGGAACATCATTTCACTGTACCCGCGCTGATCGTATCCGTTTATCGCAACATGGGCGGAAAGGTTTCCGATGCGGACATCGTATGCGCCATCGACCGCGGCCGATCGGTGCCGGGAGGCGTCTGCGCTTTCTGGGGGGCGTGCGGAGCGGCATTGGGCGTTGGCATCGCCTTCGGAATTATCCTGCAGAGCAACCCCTTAAAACCGGGCACGCGGCAAAAAATTCAACAAGCGGTCGGAAAGATCATCTCTGAAATCGCAGACATCAAAGCCGCCCGCTGCTGCCGGCGCGAATCCTATACGGCATTGATCGCGGCGGCCCGATTATCCGAGCAGATTCTGTCGATTTCCCTGGAGGCCGGTGCTGTACCGGAATGCCGTCAACAGGATATAAATCGCGAATGTATCCGGCGGGCCTGTCCGTATGCCGGATCAATCCGGAAAACGCTTACTATAAACCGGAAGTGACCAGACAGATAAGCAGAATTCATATCACATAAAGTCAGCGATGTACTTAACTGCGGTAAAGATAATAATACCGGCCAGCATCCATTTTATGGCCTCGGCCGGGACGAATTTCTGGCAACGCGCCCCGAGGTACATCCCCGCCATTCCGCCGATACCAAACATAATTCCCAGCAGCCAGTCCGGAGCCACAGAAAGGTGTGGATAAAACGGGGCGAGGGCTTGATAGAAAGCGACACCTGCAATCGATGTGACGAAGGTGCCCATCAGGGCGGCCCCGGCTATCGTGTAGACGGGCAGCTTAAAAAACGTGACAAAAAACGGGGCGATAATCGCACCGCCGCCGATACCATAGATTCCTCCTATGATGCCGACGATGAAGCTTAAGGCAAAAATCCCCCAGAATGAAACGTCAAAAGATTCATCATAAAACGTATAACCGAGTCGTTTTAAATTAAAGTGGGTAACAGTGACGGTGGACAGGCCGGAAACCGGGAGTTCTTTGCCGGCAGTTTTGGAGCGGTGCCGGTGCACCATCTCCTGGAAACGCTTTTCGCTATCGGCTTTATTATCACCTTTGCCCGCTTTTTTCTTTATCAAGTCTCCTGCCATTCTATAGCCGATATAAAAAAGAACGGCTGCCGCGAATAGTTTGAAATTTTTAGGATCCGGCAAGTATGCGACCCTCACGAAAGCACCGATGAAAACCCCCGGCAAGGTACCGGTCACCACGACCCAGGTAAGCGGCCACACCATCCTGCCTTCTTTCCAGTAACGATAGACACCGCTCGGAATGGCAACGATATTAAACAATTGGTTGGTGGCGCTGACCGACGGGTTGGTGTACCCGAGAAAAGACATCTGGAACGGCAAAAGCAGAAAAGCACCCGACACACCGCCCATGGATGTAAAAAACGAAATCACAAAAGCGACCAGTGGCGGAATCCAGAAGGCGATTTCGATTCCCGCAGTTTGAAAAACCATCATGCCCTCCAGCACTGTAGAATAATCACGGCCCACGAATACGAAACAGGATTACTCAGCGACGGTATACGAGGCATTCCCACGAGTCAAGATTTTTGGTTTGCTGCTAGTTTACTGTTCAAAACGCCCACCAGCGGCCTGTTCGATAAAACGCGCCATCCATTATTACATAGAACAGCAAGCCCATGGGAGTTCGCCGGCTTGGTTGCCGTATGGGTTTTCCGGACTTACTTTAATTACGATTACCGTTGCTGTTCACGTGATAAAAAGACTGTCCGGCGCATCACCAGAAAATATCGGCAAACCAGAAAAATATTTGTAAGGAGCCCTTAAAACTACAAAAAACATCATTATCTTCTTACTTTCAAAGATCAAAGGCCTCTGTTCGGATCGATTTGACTCGATCTGCGGCTTAATAACCCCATCAACTTTTCCGATAAACGGACGATTATGAAACAGACACGCAGTACCAGATTCTCGAACATGAAAAAAACTGTTTCACATTGGACCCCTTATGTGGCTTTTGTAACAGCCGTTGTCTTCCTTGCCTTTGTGGGGGGATCGATCGCCTCGATTGCCGAGCTCTCACCGACCGGCTACATCCGGGATGCCTACCGTGCCGGAAAAGCGATCATGGAGAAAAGCAACCGGCAAAGAGATCCTTTTGCAACAGACCTCTGGACGCCTGCCGAAACTCTGAAAAAAGGCGTAACCGTATATGATCCGAGCCGCGCGCACAACGGATTGACCCTCTACACTTCCGGCGATGCCCCTAAAGCCGTACTCATCGACATGGACGGCCAAGTCGTCCATGAATGGCACAAACCGTTCAGCACGATTTGGGACGATACAGCGGCTGTGCGTGATCCGGTTCCCGACAAACAGACCTATCTTAATAAAGTCCATGTGTATCCGAATGGGGATTTGCTGGCGATCTACATCGGGGTCGGCGACAGTCCCTATGGATACGGAATGGTCAAACTCGATAAAAATTCAAATGTCATCTGGAAAAATCTCGACCATTTTCATCACGATTTTTCGGTTGCACCCGACGGTCACATCTACGGTCTTACTCACACGTACCGCACGAAGCCCCTTGAAGGGGTCGACCACCTTGAGTTCCCGGTTACGGACGATTTCCTGGTGGTATTATCCCCGGAGGGGCGGACCCTGAAAAAAATCTCGCTTTTAGATGCACTAAACGTTTCCGAATACCGTCGCCTGCTGTGGCGGGTGCCCTATTACAGTCTTGCCGATCCCCTGCACACGAATGCCGTTGATATCATAGACGAAAAAACGGCGGAGCAGCTCGGCAAGAAGCTGCCGGTTGCCGCCGAAGGGCAAGTACTGCTCTCCTTTCGCGAACTCGCCGGCGGCAGCATCGCCCTTCTTGATGTGGCAACCGAACAAATCGTGTGGGCTTCCCGCGGCCCCTGGCTGTCCCAGCATGATCCCGACATTCTGCCGAGTGGCGACATCATGGTGTTCGACAACCGGGGGCACTTCGGCCCGGATGAAGGTCAATCCCGCCTCGTTACAATCGATCCGGCGTCCGGCGGCATCATCTGGCAGTACACGGGAGACAAAGACAACAGGTTTGAAAGCCTGATCCGTTCGGATCAGCAGCCGCTTTCCAACGGCAACATTTTGATAACCGAATCCAACAGCGGACGACTGCTGGAAATCACCCCGGGCGGCGATATTGTCTGGGAGTATATCAACCCGGCACGCGGCGGTAAGGAAAACAAGCTCATTGCCGTGGTCAGTTCAGTGGACCGAATCGATCCTGAAGACCTCACCGCAGATTTCCGCGCCGGGATTTTAAACAATAAACTGGCAAGGGAGGAACTCACGCCATGAAAAGAACAATTGCCATATTGACTGCCGCATTATTATCTGCGGGGACCGGCGGAACGGCATTCGCCTATGTAGGACCCGGAGCGGGATTGAGCCTTCTGGGCGCCCTGTGGGGACTGCTCCTGGCGGTCGGCGCCGCACTTTTTTTTGTCATATTCTGGCCGGTGCGCCGGATGATCAGAAATTCCCGGAAGAAAAAGGCCGAAGAAGATGACGGCGGGATGCTTGATGACAATACGGAATCGCCTAAACGGTAGTAAGACACCCTGAGAATACTTCAGAAAGGAGCGATAGAGATTCTTTAATGGGAATTTTTGATGCACCGGCGCCCGCACTTTCCTGGATTGACAGCCAGGCGGCAGAAGTTCTGCCCCCCGTAGTCCGTCTCATTTTCTGGGGGATCATCGGCGCCATCCTGTCAATGTTTCTATACCGCGCACTTTCGCCACAGGACCGAATAGCCCGTGATAAACGGGACATCCGCGAGGCCCGCCGCGATCTTGACAAATTCGACGGTGATTTTGCCGATGCATTTCCTTTGATAAGCAGACTCCTGCGTCTTTCACTGAAGCAGGTAGGCCGGGTGGGATGGCCGGCAATCGTTGCCTCGCTGCCGCTACTGGTTCTACTGGTCTGGTTGAGCACCGTCTATGGCCATCAGTACCCCCCGTCGGGGCAAGCACCCGAAATTCAAACAATGCCTTCGCAGCTTCAGGCGCAATGGGTGGACCGGCAGAACGGCAGTCTCCCCCACGTTGTCGTCTCTAACGAAAGCCGGCAAATTGTGGCGGATATACGGCTTGCCGCCCCGGTTCCGGTTATCCATAAACGGCAGTGGTGGAATACGTTAATCGGAAATCCGCTCGGTTATCTTCCGGATAATGCAGCGGTCGACCGGGTCAGCATATCGCTGCCCCAGAAAACGTACCTGCCTTTCGGGCCCGGTTGGGTGAGGGGGTGGGAGTTGCCTTTTTTTCTCTCCCTGGTGCTGGTGTCGATCCTCATTAAAGTCGTCTTCGGCATTGAATAATCTATTGTGAATCCCGACCTGCACAACCGTTCTTTTTTAGCCATGAATTGAGGATAAAATTTGGGTAAGCAAAAACAAGACGATGCCTTCCAGGTCGATTCCCTGACCCATTATCTCGGGGGGTTTGTAAACAGACGCAAGCGGTTCTGGACCCGGTTCGGCAACCTGGAGACCTGGTTTTTAAGAGACGACCTGGCCGAAATCGATGTGCATCAGCCGATCTATATTGCGGGCCTTGCCCGATCGGGGAGCACCATCCTGCTGGAACTGCTGTCCCGGCACCCCGAAACGGCCTCTCATCGATACAGGGACTATCCCCTGTTGTTTACCCCTTATTTCTGGAACCGATACCTGGAGCGCACCCCGCGTGACGCCGGTCGCCCCGCGGAACGAACCCACAAAGACGGCATATTCATCACCCCGGAAAGCCCGGAGGCGTTCGAAGAAATGTTATGGATGGCATTTTTCCCCGACATTCATGATCCGGAAAAATCCTCTGTGCTTGATGCCGGCAGTCGTCACGAAGAATTCGAACAATTTTACCGGGATCACATCCGCAAACTGCTGCTGGTCCGGGAAGCAAACCGGTACCTTTCAAAAGGCAACTACAATATCACCCGACTGGAATACCTGCTCCGGATATTTGACGATGCCCGATTCATCATCCCGGTGCGCGAACCTTTGTGGCACATTGCGTCATTGATGAAACAGCACCGATTGTTCTGCGACGGCCTGAAGGACAATCCCCGGGCGACCGCGCACCTGCGCCGGGTGGGGCATTTCGAATTCGGCATGGACCGCCGCCCGATCAACACCGGAGATGGGGCTGAAATCGAAAAAATTAGTGCACTGTGGCAATCCGGAGAAGGAGAAGTCGAAGGATGGGCCCGCTACTGGGCTCATATTCATAACTATCTTGCCGACCGACTTGAAAGCAACCCACGGCTGAAAAAAGCCGCGCGAATCGTCCGGTACGAGGACCTGTGCCGATCGCCGGCAGAATCCATGGAGGCCCTTCTTTCGCATTGTCGCCTGCCTCCGTCGGATGAACTGCTGGAGGCCTGTCTCTTATACACATCT